>PBMU01000069.1 GCA_002722775.1 Rhodospirillaceae bacterium | reverse complement strand
TGATTTCAGATAGGGATGTTCCGGGCGCCGGTAGATATCTTCCACCCCGCCGCTTTCCATGATCCGGCCGCGATACATCACCACAACTTCGTCCGCCACGTTTGCGACAACCCCAAGATCATGCGTGATCATGAGCACGGCCATGCCAAGCTCACCCTGCAAGTCCTTAATTAGTTTCAAGATCTGCGCCTGGATCGTCACGTCGAGCGCTGTTGTAGGTTCATCGGCAATCAGGAGTGCCGGCCGACAGATCAAGGCCATGGCGATCATCGCTCTTTGGCGCAATCCACCGGAAAGTTCAAATGGATATGTGCGCAAAGCCTTGAAAGGGTCAGGAAACCCAACCATGCGTAGCATCTCCTGGGTCAGCTCAATCGACTCACGGCCGTTGACTTGTCGATGAAGTTCGAGCGCCTCCTGTATTTGGTTCCCCACCGTGTGGAGTGCAGAGAGTGACGTCATCGGCTCCTGGAAGATGATTGAGATACGTCTGCCGCGGAGATCTCGGACCTCCCGGCTGTCGGGAAGGAGACGTGCAATATCCGTAGTGGTTCCCGGCGCATCCGGGTCGGAAAACAGAATCGAACCAGACAAAATCTGGGCAACCGTCGGCAGCAGCCCCATAATGGCCTGACTGATCACCGTCTTGCCCGACCCCGACTCGCCGACCAACGCCACCGTGGTTCCCGGCCGAACCTGGAACGAAACGCGGTCGACCGCCGTCAACCGACCTTCCGGCAGGTCGAAACCAATCTCAAGGTCCCGGATCCTTAACAGCGGCGCTGAACGTTCATTCATTCTGGCCCCAATTCACGCTCCGTCAAAGATGACTTAGCCGAACCAGCGCCAATCGGATAGCCGGCGGCAGCGAAATTTTCCGTTGTCGCTTCCGAAAGTTCAAGACCGTTTCGCATTACAGATTGAGCGCAGGATTTAAGCAAAACTTCGAAGCCTTCTAGTGTCGAATCAACGGAAATAGATCCGGTCGAACCTTTGATGGTTAACTGAAACCAGCCCTTGGATCGGTCGCGCTGGGTTGAGAAATATCTAAGTTTGACCGCAGTGACATCATTCCAACGCAGAGCTTTGCCGAATGGCCCGTTGGCCAACATGCCGTCCTCGCTCACCTCTAAAGCGGTCCAGTGTCGGACCACGGTCCGAATTACGTAGCCGCCAAAGATGATCCCCGCAGCTCCAATTATGTATTGAATGACCGTCAAAATATCAGAGATGGCGAACAAACTGACTGACACGACAAAACCTATACCGCCTCGCAAATAGTCACCTAAAAGGGCATTGATGGGATATCTATGGCTCGTCATTTGCTATCAGCAAAATTCCCAGATTTGGCGCGAGTCTAACATTCTTGCCGCCCGATGTGTCACCAGGGTTTCACAAACTTCACCAAATTTGCACCAGTCAGGTTCTGACATTTCGAGATGGTGACTTAGCAGACCGATTGGTTCATCTAAAGGGAGCTCACCACGCCTACGTTTTCTCAGTTGTAGGATAAGATGTTGGACCATCACGGGTGTGCCAACAAAAGTTCGCCCACTACGCCAGTCGATAACGTCGACATGAGTATTGATCCTGCAAATGTCAGAAATCGGTGGCTGGTTCAGGCTTGGCCCAAACATCGACAACCCGGTGAACCCTAGATCGACGAGTAGCGCGGCATGCGCGTGCTCCATCCGGTTCCACGGCGGAACGAAGCATGAGATAGGAGTGTCGCGGAACAGTTCCTTTAACCTAGCACGGCCCTCAACAATATCGCGAGCCACAGCCTCGCTGTTCCTGAATGCACCAAACTCCGACTTTTTTGCCCGTCCCAACTCGTGGTCTACATGGTTGAAGCCGTGGACCGCAACAGCAACCTCAAAGTCCGACAATTGTTCCGGCAAATCATCGCTAACCCAAGCTGGAACCACGGAGAGCAAGGGAACTAATGCCAAATCATCAGCAAGGGCAAGTAGTGGTCCCAACGCCGGGCTCGGCTTACCGAGATCGTCGTCACGCCACCAAAACGCCGCATCCAGGCCTGCATCAGCCCATTCGTCAAGTTCTCCAGCAAGACGATCGATGCTATCCATCATTCACTCAATAGACGGCGCAGAATCGCAACGGTGCGACGGGCACCGTCAAGCTTCACAGTAGTCCGCGATCTCCGACCTCCGTTCAACGCCTCGCGCAAAGCTTTATCGAGGCTTTCCGCGGTTAACCGTTCCTCTGGCACCACGAAAAGACGGCCGCGTTTTGCCAAAAGGTCAGCACGCAGACGCTGTTCAGTTTCGATCCCACCCTCGAAGGGGATCACTACCGAAGGTGTGCCGGCG
The DNA here is from genome assembly GCA_002722775.1 of Rhodospirillaceae bacterium. Taxonomy (GTDB): domain Bacteria; phylum Pseudomonadota; class Alphaproteobacteria; order Thalassobaculales; family Thalassobaculaceae. Next base: position 27,290 of record PBMU01000069.1, on the reverse strand, counting down.
GCCATCAACTCTGCAATTGTGTTATAGCCAGCTTGGGAAATTGAGACATCCGACCGCTCTATCAACGCTGGTAAGTCCGGACGGCTTCGCTCAACTGTAACATCTGGCGCGGCCCGGGCCACCAGGTCATCGACTATCCCTTCAGGCATATGATAGCCAGTGACGAACCGCCATGGCCGGTCAGCAAAACTGGTCTCACACCGCAAACGAAACACCTCTGGGAGGGTCACTCGACCGACCGCGCCGCCGCCGGCTGAGACCACTATTTCACCAGTTCCCCCGTTACCCGTATCGCCTACAGAAGTGGGGGTCAACACATAGCCAGTGTATTCCAGGGGTTGAGTGATCCGGTCGTGCATCGGAAAGGTCTCTGCGAGCGTTATGACCGCTTCGTCGCCATGGACCAGGATACGATCGTAGTATTTGTGAATGGTCTTCACGATCTCCAGATTCCGATCGAGCCGGGACTTGGTGACCAAAATATCGCGCATTGAGCAGACGATCTTGAGCGGTCGGGCCGAGATCTTGGCTCGCTCCAAAAGCGGAAGAAGTTCAAATCGGAACTGACGGCGTCCGAACGGAAACAGCTCGGTCAACAGAATGTCTGGCATTTCAATTTCAAAAACGTCCAGAAGTGCATCCCGACGTCTCCCTCGCCACGCATCGTCGATGGCGTGGCCATATTCGTCGACCAGAACTTTGAAATTATCATCGATTGTGCGAACAGGCGGCAATTGAACGAATCTAGCACCGCCGATGTCGAGATGTGGAACCGGTATGCCGCCGGATACGAAAGCAACATCAAAACCTTCCGCGACCGCAGCTCGGGCAATGGCGGCCGCGCGGCGCAGATGCCCAATGCCCAAGAGGTTTTGGACATAAAGAAATACTTTAGGTCGAGCCATTACGTAACCTGGAATTCACGCAAGGATACGTTAGCGCGTTCAAGAGTGAGACGGCCGTCCTCCGCTATACCAAACACCTGAGCTGCCGACCAGTCAAGTCGGTGCGTGGGCTTTCCTAGCATCGGCCAACCCGTCGCCAGCGCGTAGAGCGCCCGAATGACACCCTTGTGGGTAACCGCCCCCACAACACCGCCCGCACTCCCGAGTTCGAGCAGCAAGGGAATTAGGCGTTCTTGGATTTCCCGCGGGGATTCTCCTCCAGGAGGGCGGAAATCGAGGCCACGATCTTCGTTGCTCTGCATCTCCTCACCCAATTCGACGCGCAATTCCGCGACCTTCCGTCCTTCCCAATGGCCCCAGTCCATTTCAACCAGACGCTGCTCACATGCCGGCTCCTCAATTCCAAGCAAACTCGCTGTTTCCCGGGCGCGGCGAAGGGGGCTCACGAGCCATGGAATCCCCTCGAATTCCAAGGGCAACTGCAAGTCCATCACTTGCCTTCGCCCCCGCAGGCTCAGTGCGATGTCAGCGCGCCCCTGCAAACGTTTCTCTTCATTCCATGTGGTGGAACCATGGCGCATCACAAAGAGGCGAGCGGTCATGCCCCTCGTCCGAACCGCGCCAAGGCGTCGACAAGCATTTCGTCAAGGCATCGTGCCGCATTATTGAATCCATGTTCGCGCGCGCACACTGATAGCGCCGCTTTTCCCATGTCGCAACGCTGTTGGGAATCGTCCAGTAAACGATCGACCGCGCGCGCAAAACTCCCCGCGTCGCCTTCCTGGCATAACAGACCCGTTTTGCCATCCCGTAAGATCGCCGAAACGCCACCTGAGTCACCTGCGACGGCCGGCAGGCCGGACGACTGGGCTTCCAAGAGTGCCATTCCGTAGGCCTCGCAGACCGAAGGCCAAACGAACAGGTCCGACGCGGCGTAATAGCGGGAAAGCTCAGTGTCCAGCAACAAGCCCGCGAACACGGTGTTTGGGCCCAGCGTCTCTTCGACCAAGGTACGGGCGGGACCGTCACCAACCACGATCAGTTGCCAAGGCGTAGAACTATCGAGACAAGCTAAAGCGTTAGCTAAAACCCGGTAGGATTGGAGCTTGGCGTCTTCCCGCATCATTCCTACCGCGAGCAACCAGACAGCGTCCGAAATCAGTCCATGCTTTCGGATCAGCGCATCACGAGCGACGGCCTTGGCTTCCGTTGGCCCGATTTCCAAAAACGGCAATAGAGTTTTGTACTGCGCCAACACACCCATAACGGGCTCAACACAAACCCGATCGCGGCGGTTGAGCCCGATCACTAAATCAGCGCGGGCCAGAGCCGCCTCGACCTCAACATGCCCAACGCGCCATGGGCCTTTTGCTCGCTTAGGGGCGTGTGAAGCCTCAGCCACAACATAGGGAATCGACAGCGCGTTCGCGACGACCGGACCAATCACGTCTGGGGCCTTGTAGAACAGGTGATAGGTGAACCAGAGGTCCGGGTTCCAACCACCGGGCGCCGTGTACCGGCGCACAAGTCGTTCAGCCAACCGCGAGCCCAAGGCCGCCAAACGCGCCTGGCGCTGAGGATTCCCCGTCGCATCACGTGTGCTTATTCGTGACGCAAGACGGACATCATGGCCCGAGGCAATCAACGCTTTCATGAGAAGGCGTGCCATACGCCGATCACCGGACGGCCGGGGTGAGTCGGGTGGTTTCAGTGGTGCATGAAAGGCGATCTTCATTCTGCTGCGTCCGTCTCCAAGACTCGCGCGCCAGCCATACAGCCGAGATCAAGCCCGAGTTTCGTTGCGATCACGGCCACGGCCGCACGATGGTCAAAATCCTCACTAACCCTTGCAAAGGCCGATCTGCCCAGAGCATGGCGATGGTCAGGATCCTGGGCCAATCGCGCGATAGCCGACCCAACGGCGCACGGATCATCGGGCGGAACCAACACCCCCGTTTCGCCATCACGCAACAGTTCCGAGACAGCTGCGACATCACTCGCTATGCAGCATAAACCCTGACTCGCAGCCTCCATTAACACGTTTGGAAGGCCGTCGCGGTCACCATCGTCCGCGATCCTGCTCGGAAGAACGAAAAGGTCGGCGGACCGATAGGCCTCGAAGACCTCGGCCTGAGCTCGGGCTCCCAACCAAACAATCCTCCCGGCTAAGCCGAGTGCTTCGGACCGTCTCTTCAACCTGTTTAGGTCCGCGCCCCCGCCAATATGTGTCCAGCGCCATTGCAAATCACTTGGCAAAGCCGCAAGCGCATCTATCATTACGTCGAGGCCCTTCTTGGGAACCGCACGCCCGACCGAAAGCAAGCGCACAGGTTCGGCAGCCTTGTCCCCGCGCCTGAATAAAAGCCGAGCCGGGGGTCTCGGCAGCACCGAGAGGTCCAGTCCATGATAACTCAGGCTGACCTTTCCCGGTCCAAGTGAGGCCAAATGCGCGTGACCATAGCCCGTGCAAGTTACCGCCCAATCACAATCTGCCAGCTTCTCGCGCTTTTCCCATTCCGGCGTCAGCCAGATGTCTTTGGCATGGGCAGAAACTGACCAGGTTCGCTCAGTGATCAACGCTGTGTAACGCGCAACCGAAGCGGGCGTATGCAAAAAGTGCGCGTAGAGATGCTGAATCGCTGGATCTAGTTCGGCGGAGAGAACTAAAGCCTGACCCCATCGCCGGGCGCGATTGGGTGTCGGATCACGCCCCAAATCCCGAAGCCAGGCGATTAAAGCTCTGCTGTACCCGGGCAGCCGCCTGGCCCGCCACCAACCGCGAAACACGCGAAGAGGCTCCCTGAAGAGATATTCCGGTAAATAGAGTAACCCGGCCGCGATCCGGTCGTGTACGGGATGAATTTTTCCGTTGGTCGGATAGCGAAGCGAGACGATAGTCACGTCAGCGCCTAAACGCTCAAGAGACTCAATTTCTTGCGCTATGAAGGTCTCCGAAAGCCTCGGATAACCCTTTAACACCACACCTAAACGTGTGGGCCGTCTATCCCCGGGTCTGAGCCGCGCCACCATCTTCTCATTTCACGCACGGTTGCGGGTCGACCGCTCCCGGTTAGCCGTTGTGCGTTCCAGCCACCGGCTTGCCAAGTGATTGACTTTGTCGAGGCCACCAAGGATTTCGGGTTGGAACCTCTCAGATGGACGAGCCTGGCTCGGCAGACGACGAAGAGCCGCCGCCATTTCCACCGGGTCTCGGTCTCCGTCATCGACCAGCATACTAATCATACCAAGTTCCTCGGCGCGCTTAGCGCGAATATATTGTTCCAGCCGCGGTTCGGTTCGCGGAACGATCAAGGCTCGCTTATCAAAGGACAGGATCTCACAGAACGTGTTGTAGCCACCCATCGAGACCATTCCGGCGGCTCGCGACATCATGCTTTCGATGCGAGAATCAAAGGTAATCACCTCTACCCGGTCGAGCGCGGCCGCCCGGTCCATGAAATCCGACTGGTTCTCCTGTGACATGAAAGGTCCCAAGACCAACAACGCAGGGTAGGGAAGATCGGGGTCATGTTCGTAGGCCCGCAGGATCCAGTCCATCAAGCCTTCCCCGTCGCCACCACCCCCGGCAGTCACTAAAATGAAAGGGTCCTCGGTCATCATCAAATGGGGCGTCGCGGTACCAACCGCAGGAACACGGCGACGAAGATATCCGGTATAACGCGTCTTCATTTGTACCGAAGCCTGCATGTCCATCCCCTCGAAGGGATCGCAGATTTCCTTAATGCCGTAGACCCATACCTCGTCATAGAGATCCTCGAGCGCCGGAAGAACATTCTTGCGCTCCCATTCCGGTAAAAGTGCAGCAGGTTCGTCCATGACGTCCCGCAGACCTAAAATCAGTGGCGTGTCACGCTGCTTAAGCATCTCGAGTGTGGAGCGCACCTCGCCACGCAACCCCCAAGGCTCTTTATCAACAATGAAAAGATCGGGGTCGAAGCTCTCGGCCGTATGGCGAATGATCGATTCACGCAATTGGAGCGTGTCCTCGATATCGAGGTGTGGGTTGAGCGAAGTGTAGTCACCGTTGCGCAACTTAATAACGCCGGGAATGCGAACAAAATCGACGCGTGTGCGAAAGTCGAAACTACCTATGATAGGCGATCCCGAAAGGATTAGCACCGAAACCTCGCTCGCTGCCTCTACGAACGAATGCGCAATCTCACGGCACCGCCTGAGATGGCCCAAACCCATGGTGTCATGGCTGTACATCAGTATCCGCGCGTGTCCGCGGCGTTTTCCCAATGCATGCGTCTGCATGTCTAACCCCCGTTGCCGCAAATAACCCGACATCAAGGAATCCAAAAACTCAAACTCGCTCAGTGCCGACACGCCGACGTCAAAGCTTTGACCGCAGGGGCAATGCCGCCGCTGCCGTTTGCATTTTTCGACTATCGCACAACCGCCGGAAGGGTTAAACCGCAAAACTAGCAATTAGGTCAAAGCACTGCGTTTACCCGCCTCCAGCCTTCAGCTAAAGTGCTGTGCGCGTTCCCGCGGGGATTGGTAGGGTAAATACAATGGAACCGACTCTTTTCAAATTCATCTGGCGCTATAGCAAGCGAGACCAAATCTTGTTGCTCGTGCTGACCGGTTTGTCGTTTCCTTTCCTTTATTTCTCGCTCGACCTGCCAAAACAGATCATTAACAAGGCGATCGGCGGCAAAGACATTCCAGAGAATCTTTTTGGGTTCCCGGTCGACCAGGTCGAATATCTAATGGTACTAAGCGGCGCGTTCCTGGTACTCGTCTGCATCAATGGCGCCTTCAAATTTTATGTCAACGTGTTCCGCGGCCAATTGGGAGAGCGCATGCTGCGGCGCCTGCGTTACGGCCTGTATTCGCGCGTTCTCCGATTTCCTCTGCCCCATTTCCGTCGCGTAAGCCAAGGAGAGGTGATCCAGATGATCACCGGCGAGGTTGAGCCGCTAGGCGGTTTCGTCGGCGATTCCATCGCGCTACCCGCCTTCCAGGGTGGAACGCTTCTCACAATCCTTGTGTTTATGTTTGTTCAGGACTGGGTCCTCGGTCTAGCCGCGATTGCACTCTATCCGATCCAGGGCTATTTGATTCCAAAGCTGCAGTGGCATGTGAACCAATTAGGTAAGGCCCGGGTGCGGAATGTACGCCGACTGTCGGAAAAGATAGGCGAGTCAATCTCGGGCATCCAGGAAGTTCATGCCAACGACGGTGCTCGCTGGGCGCTAGCCGGCTTCACTGACCGACTCGGGACCATTTATGACATTCGTTACGAGATCTACCGGCGCAAGTTCTTCATAAAATTTCTCAACAACTTCATCGCCCAACTAACGCCGTTCTTTTTCTATTCAATAGGCGGATATCTGGTTATTAAAGGAGATCTCACCTTCGGCGCACTAGTTGCCATTCTGGCAGCATATAAAGACCTATCCGCACCCTGGAAGGAATTACTAACCTACTACCAGCGTTTGGCTGACTCGAAGATCAAGTACGACCAGGTGATCGAACAGTTCGATCCCGCCGGCACGCTACCCGAAGATATGCAGACGGCAGAGTTGGAACGAGACATCCGGCTCGCCGGGCCTATCAACGCGGCTAATATCTCAGTGCTGGATGAGGAAAGTCAGCCGATCGTGGAAAATCTTTCCTTTAACGTGGAAGCGGCCGAGAAAGTCGCAGTGGTCGGGCCAAGCGGCGGTGGCAAGGATGTGGCGACAATGCTTCTGGCCCGGCTGCTCATGCCGGACAACGGTCGAATCACGATCACCGGAGAAGAGACGTCAACGCTGCCGGAGGCGGTCACCGGACGACGGATCGGTTATGTCGGTCCAACGGCCTATGTATTCAACGCCACGCTGAAAGAAAACATACTGCTTGGCGCCATGCACCAGCCGGTCGAGCCCGCTCCAGAAGAGCCTGAGGGCGCAAGCCAGCGCAAGGCCAACTTGGAAAACGCACGTCTTTCGGGCAATTCGGAGGACGAAACCGACGCGGATTGGATCGATTACGCAGCAATTGGAGTCGAACCGGGGGAACCTCTAGATCAGCGCTTGGCCGACCTGTTGCAGATTGTCGATCTGGATGAAGATACCTATAACCTTGGCCTTCGTGGAACGATCGACCCTGAAGCCAAACCGGATGTTGCCGAGCGGGTCCTTATTGCCCGAAGTGCGTTGCGCGAGAAGCTTTCGACGGCGGGCCTTTCAGACATTGTCGAGTCGTTCGACACCACACTCTACAACGCTAATGCCAGTGTCGCCGAGAACCTGCTTTTCGGTACACCTGTAGGAACTGCCTTCGCACTCGAGAACATCGCTGACAACGACTATGTCCGAGCGGTTCTGGACAAGACCGGACTAACCGAAGATTTCGTTCGCATAGGCCGCGACGTGGCCTCAACTATGGTCGAACTGTTCGCCGACCTTCCTCCGGATCACGAATTTTTCACGCAATACTCATTTATTTCCGCGGAAGACCTCCCTGACTACCAAATTTTGATAGGGCGTGCCGAACGACTTGGTCTCGACGGCATGGCGGTGGAAGATCGCGAGCGGTTCATTGCACTGCCGTTTAAGCTAATTCCTGCGCGTCACCGGCTAGGCATGATTGACGACGGCATGCGTGAACGGATCCTCGAGGCCCGAGCCGTCTTCGCAAAGGATCTTCCTGCCGACCTCCGGGGTTCTGTTGAATTCTTCTCGGCCGACGCATATAACGCGGCGGCTTCTCTTCAGGACAACGTTCTCTTCGGCAAGGTTGCATATGGACAGGCAGACGCATCGAGCAGGGTAAGTGAAGCGCTGGCCGAAGTGATCGCCGCGGAAGGCCTGCGCGGCGATGTGATTCGGGTCGGGCTCGAATTCGAGGTCGGCGTTGGCGGCGCACGAATTTCTGCCAGCCAGCGTCAGAAGGTAGGAATTGCGCGTACCTTGTTGCGACGGCCTGACATACTCATCTTCAACGAAGCGGCGGCCGCTATCGACACAGGAAGTCAGAACAAAGTTATGTCAAATATTTTCGACGAGACTGAAGGACGTGGGGTTGTTTGGGCCTTGCAGCGCGCCAGTCTTGCGGAAACTTTCGATCGAGTTCTCGTGATGCGTGGCGGTCGGATCACTGAGTCAGGAAGCTTCGCGGAATTGCGCGATGCCGACGATAGCGCCTTGAAGGCTTTGCTCGCCGAGGAATGAAGTATGCGGCGGTCGACGCCAGAGGAGAATTGAGATGAGCCTGCAACAGGAAGTGGAGTTTCTTAGAAACATCCCGCTATTCTCGAAAGTTGATCCCACAAAGCTAAAATTACTGGCCTTTGCTTCCGAGAGATTGGCTTACAATGACGACCAAATCTTGTTCCATCAAGGCGACAATGGTGATGCCGCTTTTATCATCATGGAAGGCAACGCTGCGGTCCTCATAGATACCGAGAACGGTGCGATAGAGGTGGCACGTCTCAAGAAGGGTGATGTAGTTGGTGAAATAGCTATCCTTTGCAACGTGCCGAGGACCGCCACGGTCCAGGCCAAGGGTCAACTCACCACCCTAAAGGTCAAGGAGGATACCTTCTTCCAACTAGTTACCGAATTCCCGCAGATCGCAGTGGAAATCATGCGAGAATTGGCCGCCCGTCTCGAGAGAACCAACGCCCAGTTACGCGACGCGTTAAACAAAAAAGCGTCTTAGCCGTCGAACCAGCATCGTCCGGCCTTGTGTTGTTTTCGAGGAATTCAAAATGAGCCGCCTTGATAGTGCGATCCGTCGTCTGACAGCACAAAAGATAGCGCTCGCATGGGCTAAAAACCAAGTCTTGGGCCGCCCTGGCCCCGTGCTTGAACTCGGGCTCGGTAACGGTCGGACATATGATCATCTTCGCGAAATCCTCGGTGCCACGCGAGAGATATTCGTTTTCGAGCGTGAAATACGCGCCCACCCCGATTGCGTCCCCGACGATGATCATCTGTTCCTGGGTGACTTCACTGACACGTTGCCCAGAGCCCTTGCGTGCCTGGGTTCCACAGCCTTGATCGCACATCTCGACATTGGCACCGGTGACAAACGACGAAGCACCAATCTCGCAAATCGGATAAGAGCCGATGTGGAAGCCTTGCTTGGCCCCGGTGCTGTGGCGGTTAGCGATCAGAAAGTTGGTTCCTGGGAGAACCGGCGCGCGGTATTGCCTGACGGAATCCCAGAGGGGCGGATCCACCTCTACCAGTTCACCGGTTGAGAGAAACACTGTTCACAAATTCATTGCGCCCTCGGACTTCGGCGCGAAATTTGTCTTACCCTCAACTTCGCGAAAGTGCCCAAGTGCCCAACGCACGCTCGGAAATGCGATACTTTCCCATGGAATCTCACTCCACGGGAATAGACCCACTTCTTCGGACTCAGGTCCGGGGGATACGTTCGGATTGACAAGGCGTGCGCGGTATATGAGTTGTACCTGGCTTATGCGCGGGATGCTGTACACACCGAGAAGCGAGTCAATCTCGACAACAGCGTATGCCTCTTCCATAGCCTCACGCATAGCACCTTCTATGGTGGTCTCACGCTCTTCCATATACCCTGTCGGAATGGTCCAATATCCCTTCCGAGGATTTATCGACCGCTTACAGAGCAGGAACTTTTCGTCCCATGTACACACTGCGCCCACTATGATTTTGGGATTGATGTAGTTAATGAAACCACAGTAGTCGCAAACCAACCGCTCAAGATTGTCGTCGGCTGGTATTCTAGGGTGGATCGGACCACCGGTGCGGTTGTCGTACGAGGGTTTTCCCATGGCCTCACTGTGCGGCGCCACTTAGGCGCCGGCAAGATTGATCCGGACATTGCACATTCGTAGGAATAACGCTGACTATAAACACTACAGCGATACAACAGTAGGTGCGTGCCCTATACGATCAAGTCCAACTGCGATCCTCGACCGTCGGCTCCATTGCGATAGGTCTGCCGCAGGACCGTTGCAGTATCGGCGTCACGACGCGAGTTCTGGCCTTCCACAGCGTTGTCTTCATCCGTCGCAGTCACGCCTTCGGCCGTAGCCGGACGCACTCCGGTGTTCCGAAGTTGCTCCACTGGTCGCGGCACCACAAGATTAGGCAACACGGCGTTAACTGGTGTCGAAACAGGGATAACCGGTGTTACCATTCTTGGCCTCCTATCCTTCGTAGGATGAGCTCTGAACAATCAGAAGTCAACATTTCAGCTGAAATTCCATAATTATCAACGTTGTAGAACAGCCACACCCGGTAGCGTTTTTCCTTCCAACCATTCAAGGAAGGCTCCACCCGCAGTAGAAACGTAACTGAAAGTGTCAATCACACCAGCCTGAACGAGTGCCGCCACTGTGTCCCCTCCACCAGCCACGGAAAGTACGTGACCAGTTCGGGTCAATTCTGCGACGTAGGTCGCGACGGCTACCGTCGCAGCATCGAAGGGTGGCGTTTCGAAGGCGCCCAGCGGTCCATTCCATACGACTGTTCGGCAATCCGAGAGCGTGGCTCGGAACCGGTCAATTGAACGCGGTCCCGCGTCGAGTATCATCTGATCGCCTGGAACAGAATCCGCCGTCACGACACGAGTTTCAACACTGGGCGCCAAGGCAGGCGCCACAACTGCGTCGTCCTGTATTAGGATCTTGCATCCCGTCTCAATAGCGCGGCGTTCAATACTATTAGCGGTGTCCGCCAAATCGCGTTCGGCTAGCGAAGCCCCAACATCCAATCCACGCGAAAACAAAAATGTATTTGCCATTCCGCCCCCGATGATCAAACGGTCGACCTTGGAGACCAGATTTCCCAACAATTCAATCTTTGTGGAGACCTTAGCGCCACCAACGATCGCGACGACCGGTCGCTTCGGCGCATCTAGTGCTCTAGTAAGCGCCTCCAACTCAGCCTGCATGAGGCGCCCAGCATACGCGGGTAGTAAACGCGCGACCGCCTCGATCGAGGCGTGGGGTCGATGCGACGCTGCGAAGGCGTCGTCGACATAAACGTCCACCAGGCCCGCGAGCGCTCGGGCAAACGCAGGATCGTTAGTTTCTTCTCCTGCGTGGAACCGGACATTCTCCAGTAACGCGACCCCACCATCGTCAAGTCTCGAGATCACATGGTCCGCGGTCGGGCCCACACAATCCTTGGCAAAATTGACTGGACGCCCCCCTAACACCTCAGAAAGTGGTCGCGCGAGCGGCGCGAGCGACATGGTCGTGTCCCGCCTACCTCCGGGTCGGCCGAAATGGGACAGCAGCACGACCTTTGCACCCTTAACTGCCAACTCCTCGATGGTTGGTGCGACGCGTTCGATCCGGGTGGCATCAGTCACCTGGCCATCCTTCATTGGAACGTTCAAATCTATACGCAATAGCACGCGACGGCCGGATGGGTTGAAATCGTCAATGGTCTTGTAATCGGTCATGTTCATTCCTGGACGGATAATGCTCGCCACGTCTTCAATCACAGGAAAGCATCCCAAGCAACAGCACCTCGCGATCCAACCGGGGCTTGATTTTACAGCCAACAATGGCAGCTTTGTGTTTAGTACAACCAGGACAAGTAAATGCGGCCACCCGACCAACTTGCCTATTTATTGAGCCAGACTGCTCGAATGGCCTGGTTTGCCAGCCATTACCTAGCCACTAAGCGGTTAGACCGGAGCGCAGCACCAAGTAAGGAACGACCGGCGGCGAAACGGCGCCGACGGTTCAATGCCACCCGCTGGGCACTTATCAATGGAGCGCTAAACCTGATTCGGCTTGATGCCGCCAACATCCGAGCCCAACGCTACTGCTTACCTCGGGATCTGGTGCCAAACCCCTTTGAGGCAGCGAAAGATGTTTTGCGATACTACCGTGACCTGCCGAGGGCGAGGGCACGGCGTCTGGCGCAATCGACCCAGGAAGTGAGCAGTCTTTCGGACGATGGTAATTATCCCGATTACTATCTACAAAACTTTCACTATCAAACTGATGGCTATCTCAGTCACCATTCGGCCGAGCTTTATGACTTCCAGGTCGAGGTCCTATTCACCGGTACCGCCGACGCTATGCGCCGACAGGCTCTGCCTCCGATCGGAGAGGTTCTCGGCCAAGCGCAACGCGAGGGAAACAGGTTGCTCGACGTAGCCTGTGGCACCGGAGGTTTCCTGGCCACGGTCCAACATTGCTGGCCCACACTTGGTCTTACCGGGCTTGATATCAGCCAACCATATCTCGAGCGGGCGAAGAGCCGGACCAGTAAGTCAGTCGAATATGTAAAGGCGAACGCAGAAAACATGCCACTACAGGACGGGTCGGCCGACATTGTGACCTGTATCTATCTACTCCACGAGTTACCGCGTGACGCCCGTAGTCATGTGATTCGTGAAATTGCGCGCGTACTTCGGCCAGGCGGCCGATTGATAGTAACCGATAGTCTCCAGCTCGGTGATACGCCAGCATTGGATCCGGTTTTGCGAGGCTTCCCGGAGACCTTCCACGAACCCTATTACAACGACTATTTGGAGCAAGATATCAAGGGCCTTTTTGGCGAAGCTGATTTCTCAGCAATTCGCGCGCAGCCGGCGTACCTCTCGAAGGTGTTCGTGGCCGACAAGCCGAGGTAATCACCGCTCGATAAGTCCGAGCGGTGCCTTAGTCAGCAACTCGGAGCCTGTCTCAGTGACGACCAGGGTCTGTCCCAGGCCCATGGCGAGACCGGTCTCAGTGTCACCCAACATTACATGCGGAAAAAACACCATGCCGGGGCGAAGTTCCGTCGGGTTTCCAGTGTAGATCATCGGCGGCACATCCATCCAGCTAGGCCGAAAGGTGGCGCCAAGGGAATAGCCGCAAGCGCCGTAACGCTGGTCCTTGTACCCCGCCGCATCAAGCCGAGCCTGATGAATTTTGTCGATCTGACCCAGGAGCTCACCCGGACGAAATGCTTCTAACATCTCCAAAAGGGTGTCTTCGACCAGGGCGTATATCGAGCGCAGCTTTGGGCTCAATTTTCCAATCACCAAGGTTCGCTCGATACAGGCGTTGTAGCGCCTATATGTGGCAGCAAGCTCGATCACCACCTGATCCTGTTTCTCTAGTACTCGTGCGCCACCCACTCCACGGCCATAGACCGCCCTCCGGCCCGAATTCACGAGCGGTCCCGCTGGAGGTATATCCCCGCCTCCCTCCAACATTGCTGCCATCGCAGCGGCTGTCAGCTTACTATCTAGAAGGCCAGGTCGAGCGCATTCTCCAACCGCCGCCACAGCAGAGTCCGCAAGGCTCGCAGCCGCCCTGACATAGACAAGCTCCTCCTCGGATTTCAAAAGTCGCTGTCGACGCACCAGATCCGATGCGTCTACGAGCTTACAGATCCCGTCAACAGCCTCGGCGACGGCAAAGAACGTCGCGCCCGTGCACCCGTAATTGTCCATTTCTATACCGATACTGGAGCCAATCAGACCCTGCTCCACCAGGATATCTCGCAGTTGTCCAGCAGGATCGGCGTCCTCCGCGTTGAGCCAAATCCGAATGTCCCCGATAGTCGAGGTGTCTCGGGCCTGGGCCACATCTGGGCGCCGGCACAAGAGTGTGATCGGCCTGTCCACAGTGGTCAGAACCGTGCACTGAAAGAACACGTAGCCACCGCCATCATAACCGAAAAGGTAATATTGGCTTTCCTGGGCAAATACGAGGAGAGCAGAGAGGCCGCGACGTTCAAGATCCTCCCGGCAAGCTGCAACACGGAAGGCATAAGTTTCCGGTGGGAAATGGGTCATCGATTTACCCTTTTCGGCTAATAACAATTTATGGGGGGAGAGATCCAAATCTGATATTGGGTTTCAGTCTAGACCTATGAACATACCGTGGTGCGCCTAGATCGCATCACACACATCAATCAGCCTTATATTCCGCTTCAGTCATAATCCAGACCAAAGCCAACCCCGAGCAATCATGCAGACCTTAATCGATCCGTTGTCCAGCGCTGAAAACTACATTTGCTTGGGCGACACAATGGCAACATGCGCAAAAAAACCAATGATAGTCACTTATGCTTGGCCGCAAACTACAGGCGGCGCACCGATCATCTTTCAGATTTTCAAAAGGCTAGTCCAAGTTCTACATGTTCCTCGAGACGGACACGGAACGAGTTGGAGCCCAGCGAGTTATGGACTGACAAACATCGGAAGTTATGACGTTCGAAACAACGTTCTGGATCTAGTCGCCGCTTTGAGAAACAATGTCGGCCACACTAAATTTACTTTCTCTCCAGGAAAGCGGCCATTACGGCCTGCGGCTCGCCCTTAGCATAGGCCTCCTGCTGGCCGATCACCCCGGCACGAAAAGCTTCGTCAAAACCCAAAAGCGCTATCTCGCGGAACCGAGCCTTAGTGCGTTTCCAAGCAACCGGCGGCTTCGCAGCAAACCCCTCAGCCACATCGCACGCCTTGTCCACCACTGCCGCCTTAGAGACCAGTTGATTGACAAGACCGAGGGCAAGTGCCTCCTCGGCATCTAGGAGCCGACCGGTCATCGAAAGTTCCTGGTTCTTCGACCACCCGAGATGCAGGCTCATCCAGTAAGCCCCCATAATCGACGGGATCCCAGCATTGATTTCAGGCTGCCCCATGCGTGTGCCGGCGTGTGCCACCCTCTGGTCGGAAACCAGCGCGATCTGGAAGCCGCCGCCAGCCGCAACACCATTCAGCGCAGCAACAACGGGTTTTTCGGTCATTAGTATCTGGCGATAGATATTGCAAACGGCGCCGAACCAGTTTTCGATCTCATCGAACTGAACTTCATGCGCTTCAGTCAAGTCAACACCAGCGCAAAATGCGCGATCGCCAGCACCCGTCAGTACGATCCCGTCCACTGTGTCGTCTAAGTCAAGTTCGATGAGACCCCCGGCAATCGATTGGGCAAGTTCAACCGTGAGCGCGTTTAGTGTATCTGGGCGGTTGAGCCGCAAAACTGCGATCCGATCACGTTTTTCGATCTCAGTAACATTTGAAGCGGTCATGAACGATTGCCTCGTTGAAGCCGATAAAGGTTTCTGACACCTGCACCGTCCCGAAAACTTATGCAAATATCTCCGTTCGTCCATCCGGAAGAGCGTGAGGAGGTTCTCCTAATATGTTGGGAAAGCTTACCGCCCTCATCATTTTGATGAAGGATACAAAAACCTCCCGCTTTCACACTGACCAGCGCCGGTTTGATTACACCACGCCCTCATCATGCATTCTTGCTAGTTCCTGAGAATTAACTCCACAAAGTCTGGAGAGCAAATCGTCTGTATGCTCACCCAGCATCGGCGGACGGATCACATCAGCGGGCGAATCCGAAAGCTTGATTGGACAGCCCACAGTCTTGTAGGCGCCCCGCGTGGGATAATCGATGTCTTTGATCATCTCGCGTGCCTTCAGGTGCGGGTCGGTAAAGATCTCGCCGGTGTCCTGGCACGCTCCGCAGGGAACGCCGGCATCCCCCAGAATCTTCATCGCTTCGTGCTTGGTCTTCTGGCGCGTCCAACCCTCGATGATCGGATTGAGCGTGTCGCGGTTCTCCCACCGGGCTTCAGCAGTCGCATACCTTCGATCCTCGATGATTTCCGGCCGTCCAATTGCCGTGGCGAAAGCCCCCCACATCTGCTGTTGGGCGAAGATGAAGAGATAATCGTTCGGCCCACCGGGCGCACAGGGATACGTCGACCCCGGCACGTTCTTGCCGAGCTGGTTTCCGGTACGCGGCTGGACCCCACCGAGACGCTGATGATCGCGCAGGCTGATGCGCATGATGTTTACCACACTGTCCTGCATCGAAACCTCGACCTGCTGGCCTTTGCCGGTTTGGTGCCGCTGTTGTAAGGCGGCAAGGATGCCTATCGCCATGTGCATGCCGGTTCCCGAATCGCCTATCGCTGGCCATACGAAGGTCGGTGGATTGTCAGGAAACCCAGTGGCACACATCGCCCCACCCATCGCCTGCGCTATCGGCTCGAAACTCTTAAAACCGCTGTATGGACCATAGGTGCCGAAGCCCTTGATGGTCGCGTATATCAGCCTCGGATTTACTTCCGAGAGCACGTTATAGCCTAGTCCCAAACGATCAAGGGCGCCGGGTGAGAAATTCTCGACCAACACATCCGATCCGGCGATCACCTTCTTGAATAACGCCTTGCCCTCGCCCGATTTGAGATTTATCGTCAAACTCTGTTTGTTAGCGTTCAGGATCAGGAAGAATAGGCTGTCGCTGTCCGGTTTATCCCTCATGTTGGTTCGTGCGACGTCACCCTTACCGGGCTCCTCCAGTTTAATCACCTCCGCCCCGAGCCAGGCCAGCACCTGAGTACATGCGGGACCGGCTTGATTGTGGGTCATGTCGATTATGCGAATGCCGTCCAGTGCTTTACCCATGGTCGGTTCTCCTTATTTTTTTCAGTTCCAGTCAGTCAGGCCGCAGTTCGCCATCGCCTGGCATCCTCGGGTCGATGTACTCGACCCCAGGGTGTCCTGTCCGACCATATCCCCACCAGATCTTTAGCCCAAACATAGCCTTCTGGCGATCTGATGCACGTGCCAAGATCTCCTTGTCCATAGCGACAGTGAAATTGACCTGCGGGCGATATTGTGGCCCACAGAACGTTAGAAGCATGGCGGTACGAGCCTTAGTGGTGCGGTTCTCACCGGTGCCGTGCCAGACCCGCCCATCCGTGACAATCGCAGTGCCGGCGGCCCCCTCGGCGGCGATGGTTTCGATATCCTTGTCGCGTTCTGGATCCGGATGACGGCCAGCTAAATGACTACCCGGGACTATTCGAGTACCGCCATTCGCGTCAGTGAAGTCGTTCATCATGAAGATCACGTTGGAACATGCTGCTGGAGTTATCATGTCAGACGTGTTCGCGCGCGCTGGATCGTAGTCGAACCTGGAACGTGTCATCGAACCGACAGGAAGATTGCGCCGACCGGGGCGGGTCGGTTCCGGTGCCCACCATTGATCGGTGTGCAGATTCATCTTCAAGCCACCCGGCTTGGCGATGTTCGACGCGAAGGCGGAGAGCTGATACTCGTCGCCTAAAACGTGACCAACAGCTTCATGCATCGGGTCGATCTCCAAAACATCCAGGAACACTGCACCCTTGTTAGGCAACAGCCAAAGCCGTTGGTTGATTCCGCCATTTGCCGCCGTGAAGGCTTCGGGGCGGATCTTGCCGTTCTCGTCGAGAAACTGCCCCCATTGCTGGCTAGGCCCACCATCCTCGAAGGCGATCCCGCGCTGGAGTTCTGCCGCGGCCTGCTCCAACAACCTTTCGCAGGCTCGGCCGAGCAATGGCTCTTTAAGTAGGCCCTCGAAGAGGCCATAGCCCCACTCGTCAATATCGGCGCGCACACGCTCAGGATCGTCCGTGGGCTTCGGCAGAAAGGCGCGGTCCCAAGTCTTCATTACGATCCTCCTTGTGATGTATGCACTGCGAACCAAGCCCGAAATTCCTGAGATCCTGCGCGTCGGCGCTAACGCTAGCAAGACGATGGGCCTAGAGCTTGACGAATGGCACTAGGATCATCCCATATCTGTTTCAAAGGTGGAGAGAAATCACCCGGTCCGCCAGCAGGAGGAAACAATGAAGATGAAGGCTGCTGTACTTCGTGAGATCGGAGCCAAGCGTCCGTACGCATTGTCCGGACCAGTACGTATCGAAGAAGTCGAGCTCACCCCCCCCAAGGAGGGGGAGCTTCTGGTCAAGATCTCCGGTGGCGGGCTTTGTCATTCGGACCTCTCGATCATCAATGGACATCGCGCCCGTCCAATGCCGCTCGTCCTGGGTCATGAGGGTTCTGGCGAAGTAGTCGAGGTCGGTGTCGGCGTGCGTGACATCAAGATGGGCGATCCCATCGTCTTTCAATTCTCAGCCTCCTGTGGTGTCTGCATTAATTGCCTAAGCGGCCGCCCGCAGCTTTGCGAGACTCACAACGTCGCCCGCGCCAAAGGGCATTTAATGGCCGGTGGCAGCCGACTCAAAGACGGAAAGGGCCAGGAAATCGCGCACCAATCCGGCGTATCTTGTTTCGCGGAATACGCGGTAATTGACCGGGGCACCGCGGTAAAAGTCGACAGTGACCTGCCGCTCGCCGATGCCGCGATCTTCGGTTGCGCCGTTATGACAGGGGTTGGCGCGGTATTAAATACCGCACGCATTCGGGCAGGCGACACAGTCGCGTGCGTCGGGCTCGGCGGGGTTGGATTGAACGGTCTTTTAGGGGCCAAGGTGGCTGGCGCCGAAAAGATCATCGCTGTCGACATCAGCGACGACAAGCTTGGTCTCGCCCGTCAACTTGGCGCGACGCACACGGTCAATGCACGCGACACCGATCACGTGGAGCAAATCCTCGACATGACGGGTGGCGGGGTTGACTATGCTTTCGAATTTTCGGGTTCGGTAGCCGCGACCGAGACCTGTTATAAATCTATCCGTATGGGTGGGGAAGTCGTTATCGTGGGTCTAGCGCCGAACAACAGCCTTTTCACGTTCAATCCGGCCGACATTGTGAATTCAGAGAAAGCGATTAGGGGCTCATACATGGGGAGCTGCGTCCCGGTGCGCGACATCCCGCGTTATATTGAACTCTATCGTCAAGGCCGGCTGCCAGTCGACAAATTGATCAATCGGTCGATTAGCTTCGACGAAGTCAATGACGGCTTCGACAAGCTTTCCGACGGTCTGGCTATCCGTCAGATTCTTGAACCACATCGGGCTTGATCGGTGTCCCAAGCATGTTGAGACAACGCATCACACGATTTTTCCTAACTTCTTTGCCAATACTAGCGTTGCCCACATTTCTGGTACCGCTGCCCGCGGCTGCTACTTCACTCAAGGAAACTATGGCCAAGGTAAGTTATGCTAACCAGTCTGCAGCGGCAGCAGTCCTGCCAATTTTGGGGACAACAATGTTTTACGATCCAGCCCAAGACCTGGCTGGTGGTATCGAGGGCGCCGCCTATGGACCGGGTGACAAAGCTTGGGTCGAAGCTGCCCTAGCGGTCTACGATCTCTACTGCCAGATCGGCGGCGAGCCGCCTAGTCGCCGCTTCCTATTCCGACGCGACGAGGGTCGCGTTTTCTTCGCAGCCGAGGGTTCCGCCGGTCAATGGTATGGATCGGTGGAACGCGGTCAAGCCGGTTTCCTTAAACATCTCGTGTCGGCAAGTGCGAGGTTGCCCGACGCGCTCCGACGTGCGCCGATGGATATCTCGCCGGCGTCACTTGCGGAATGGGTGCGGAACCCCACCGGAGACGATGACGAGGTCATTTTTCTGGGTGCGGGAGAAAATCGCGAGATCACTTTTCCAAGTGCGGCCTTCGCAGTGGGAACGGCGGGCTTGATCGTAACTAGTGACAGCACTGCTGGGACGGGTGTAACGGCGACAGTGAAGGCGGGACCAAGCCAATCGGATGGACCGCAGTCAGTGATCGCCTTCGGTCCAGGTCAGCACTTCACGCCAGCCGAACACATCGATGTCTCGTTGTCATCGGCAAAGGCTCCTGCGTCCACCGTGATCCGGGAAAATCGGCCGCAACCCAGTCCGGTCACCAAAAAAGCGCCCGTCGCCGATGTAATCGCGAAAAGCGGAGAGATACGTCGGTTCACAGTTACCGTACCTTCCTCCGGAGCCTACGTGATCACTTCTGTGGGACCTAGCGACGTCACAGCCCGCCTGATTGGCCCAGACGGCACCGTGCTAGCAGCCGATGACGACGGGGGTAGCGGCTACAATTTTCGGCTCTCCAAGTCGCTCGAAGCCGGCGAATACAGGCTAGATGTCCAGCACTGCTGCGCCGGTACCGGCCCATTTGAGATACAGCTAACTGAGAAATAGCGACCCTATGCGAACGGCAAGAGAATGGGGGGGCGGGCTGTCCCGCGCCCCCCTATTTTTCGGTGAATAACCCAAAGATCAGTTGATCGGTTTGATCTCCGAGATCGCCGCCCGGAACCCGGCATAGTCCCAACCGTCGTATTTCTCGAGTGAGTCATAGGCCTTATTTAGTGGCCCGTCGATGGCTTTAGCTAGATCGCCCATACCCATTGAACGGGCAGCTGATGAAATCGCGCTGAGCGCCATCGTCGCCTGTTCCGCACCGGCATAATCAGAGAACTCCGCCGCAGCCGCTTCTGCAAGCACACCGTTCATCAAGGCCGCAATGTCATCCTTACCGAAATTGCGACTGGCAAACTTGGCAACCAGGGTGTCAGCCGTCTGCTTCAACGCGTTAGCCGCCGCCTTGTAAGCATCTGCCCCCTTAAGCACGGAGCCATGCAACGCCTTGGTTTGCTGCTTTAGCGTGACCCCCAATTCGCCATCCACATGGCTGGCAATTACCGCGAGCATAAGCAGATTGGAGTCGTCAAAGCGTACAACGCCCGGTGACAGACCGGTGCTTGGCCGCGGCTGCCATGTCGGAGCGGTCAGAGGATGGTGGCACGCTTGGCAGTCGAATAGAACGAGTTCTGGGAACAATCCATCCCAGCCACGATCGGGAGACGCCGCCGCGTCAACCCGGCGTTTTAAAGCGATCGCCTGGCCAATCGCCCAGGTACGGATGCCATTGGCTACCTTCTTGCGTTTTAGGTAGTCCTTGTCGACTACGTAGTGTGCCGGCTGGATCGCGGTAAAGGTGTCGAGCTCGAAGCTCATTCTCGGATGTCCTGCGCCCATGATCTGATGGGTGACGAATTTCTTATCATCACCAAAATGACATGACAGACAAAGTTCAGCGCGGGCCACTGGATCCTCGGTGGCATAGAGGCCGGCCTTGATATTGTCCTGATGGCTCGCCACGCCGGACACGTGTATACCGAGCCAACGCTCAGCGCCACCATGACAGGCCTCGCAACCGACGCCATCGGAAATCTGGAAGAAACGACCGCGCTTGTTCTTGGGCGCGTTGTCCGCGTGACAGTCGAGGCATAGATCCGCCTCATGAGCATTCGCGAGGCCAAGGTTCTTCGCGATCCGTTTCGATTCGTCGTTCAACAGTACCTTATACGCCTTGGTCCCATGTGGATCTTTCTGGGACCAAGTGATGTATTCGTTCTGCAACACCGTGGAGTTTTCCCAGGGGGACGTCGCGCCGTGACAGGTGCTGCCCGCGCAAGATGTTACACCGATATGCATGTCCTTGCCATATTGGGGCGTGGTTTGAGCCCAAGCCCCTCCGCCAAAGCCAAGCATCGCAGCGAGGATACCGATCGAGATCGCGAACCCGCTCCACAATCCGCCCATGCCGTTCTGCCGTTTCCCAGTCATCTCCCCCGTTCCCCTTTTTTAATGACCTGGTTCTTTAATGCCCAGGTCGTGAAGCCCCCGCAGGTACCCTTTGGCTCGGGACATCGAGGCGGCCTAATCAGTGCCGCCCGCTTGCCTCTGCCCTTGCCTTCAGTCTAATCAGCGCACGCTGGATTTCACTGTCTCCGGGCGCCAAACGAGCAGCCGAAACGTATGCTGACACAGATTCCTTGAGCCGGTCAGCTTCCGCATAGGCAGCCGCCAGTCTCTTAAAATTCGTCGCCGTCACATTATCAGAACGGGCCGCGTCCTCGAGTTCAGCAATACGCGATTGCGGTGCGCCTGCCGGTTCGAACCCGGAGGACCCGGATGTTGCTACATAGCCGGTTCCGAGGAACCCACCCAACGAAATGGCGAAAAGTCCCAGGATTGCTAATGCTTGCTTATGCTGCATGGCTCGCCGGCCCTCATGCTCCCTATCAAAAGCTTCGCACTATTCCCGACGTACTGACAAGTACCAACGCCCTGACAGGGCGGTTTAGAGAAACCATCGTACCGTCACAGCAGGCCGTCCGGAGCGTGCTCAAGCGGACCGGTTTACGCCGCCGCCTAAAACAAATTGCCGCACCCGAAATCGGGATAAGTTATTTTTATTCGAAAGGTGGGCCTGACGCGAGAGGAAATTTCCTGTACATCCTTGTTTTGACAGTCGCCTTCGGGACCCGTATCGTCCTAGGTTTAAGTGCTTAGGGGGCAAATCAACGTTATGTGTTGCGCAAAAACAGCGATAGTTAATTGCCGATGACCGATACGTTCGACATCGTCGTGGTTGGGTCGGGTCCGGCGGGACTGAGCGCAGCGGGGCGGGCAGCCCAACGCGGTGTCAGCCACGTCCTTTTCGAGCGAACAGATCACGCATCAGATACGATATACAAATATCAGAAAAAAAAGTTCGTCATGGCGACACCGGACGTCCTTCCCCTTCAAAGCGACATGCGCTTCCAAGCCGGTGTGCGCGAAGACGTCCTTGGTGCCTGGGATTCAGGCCTTGAAGAGCATAACGTCAACATCCGCTACAATAGCGAAGTGACTGGGATCGAGGGTTCCCACGGTGACTTCACGATCACGGTCAATGGCAACGAGACGGTCAAGGCCCAGCATGTCATCATGTCCATCGGGTTGCAGGGCAATCTGCGACAACTCGGTGTACCGGGTCAGGAATGGGGCAAGGTTCAGTACCAACTCGATGATCCGTTGGAGTACGATGGAGAGACCGTCGTGGTGGTCGGCGCCGGCGACGCGGCCATCGAAAATGCGATTGGTTTGACCGAACAAAATGAAGTTGCGATCGTTAACCGAAAGGGGGAGTTCGCGCGTGCAAAGCAGGGCAATCTGAACGCTATCAGCGCCGCGATCGAGAGCGAGACAATTGATTGCTATTACGAAGCCTCTCCAGTCCGCGTCGAACCCGGCATGGTGGTATTAAAGACACCGGAGGGCGAAGCCGAGGTCAAGTGTGACCGGATCATCGCACGGCTTGGGGCGAACCCGCCGCGTCGCTTCGTCGAGGCCTGTGGAATCAAGTTCTCCAGTGACGATCCCTCGGCTCTTCCAGAACTCTCGGCCACTTATGAGTCCTCGGTCCCGGGCATGTACATAATTGGCGCTCTGGCGGGTTATCCACTTATCAAACAGGCGATGAACCAAGGTTACGAAGTCGTCGAGCGGATCCTCGGCCACCCGGTCGAGCCGGCTGACCAGCCGCTACTCGAAGAAAGATTCTCATCGATCGACGGCATGTCAGTGGACGAAGTGTTGGAGGCGATCCAAGCGAACGTGCCGCTGCTCTCGCATATGTCTCGCCTGCAGTTGCGCGAATTTATGCTGGAAAGCCAGATCCATCGAGTGGGTCCGGGTGATATTATTTTCGAGCGCAATGATTTCACGAACAGCGTCTACTCAGTAGTTGACGGCGCCGTCGATATACAGATTAACCCCGAAGATGCGAGCGAGGTGGTCACACTAGGAACTGGCGCATTTTTTGGCGAAATGGGCTTGATATCGGGACGACGGCGCACCGCGACGGTGTTGGCGAATTCCGATTCGATCCTGGTTGAGACACCCCGGCGTGCGATGCTCAAGCTGATCAGTTCCATCGACGCGGCTAAGCGCGTGATCGACGAGGCGGCGATCGCTCGCCAGATCCAAACGCATTTGGCACCCCATATCGATCCAACGCTGCTGGGCGAAGTGGTTTCGACCGCAACGCTCGAGAGTTTCTCAGCCAATGATCAAGTGATCGAGGAAGGAGAAACGTCGGACGACGTCTATCTGATCCGTTCGGGATCCATGATGGTCTCGCAGCGGATCGGCGGACGCGACGTGGTGTTATCCTATATTCCAGCCGGTAATTACATCGGTGAAATGTCATTGCTCACCGAGGCACCACGGTCGGCCACAGTTAAGGCAACAGTCGCGTCAGAGACAATTAAGATCGACGCTGGCGCCTTTAAACGATTGCTGGAGCGCGAACCGACCCTGAAGCGCGACATCGAATCCCGGTTCCAGGATCGTTTGGTAGAGAATGTCGAGACCGAACAAAGGCCGGATTCCGGCGACATCATCGACTTCCTGGTTAATCAGGGACTCGGCGAGGCCACGGATGTCCTTCTTATAGACGAGGCGCTCTGTGTGCGCTGCGATAACTGTGAGAAAGCTTGCGCGGAAACTCACGGTGGCAGGTCACGCCTGAAACGCGAGGCCGGCCCGACCTTCGGAACCCTACACGTACCGACATCCTGCCGGCACTGCGAGCACCCGCATTGCATGTCGGACTGTCCAGCCGACGCAATCCATCGGGCCCCGAACGGCGAAGTCTTCATTGACGAAAAATGCATCGGTTGCGGTAACTGCGCCCGAGACTGCCCCTACAGTGTAATCCACATGGCCTACCCGCCGCCAGCTAAGCCTGGACTTATCAGCTGGCTGCTTTTTGGGACCGGACCGGGCCCGGGCGAAGACAAAACACCAAGAGGCAAGCCGGAAGGCGCCCGCGAGACCGCTACCAAATGCGACATGTGCAAGGACATCGACGGTGGTCCGTCCTGTGTCAGCGCATGCCCGACTGGGGCCGCTATCCGGGTCAATCCCGAGGAGTTCTTCTCGATAACCGCCATGGCGAAGACCGGGAGAGCCTGAATGCACGAGGGATTTCTGGTCTACAATGGGTTCCGCTACCTCAAGGTGGCTACTTTTCTCTGCGTCGTGGCGATCGCACTCTACGCTTGGGACGTGCCGCCGGACGAGCCGAACGGGGGAACTTGGCTTGGTTACGGCCTTGGCGGAATAGGAGCCGGGTTAATCGTATGGCTGATGTGGTTCGGCATGCGCAAGCGCAAGTACGGCACTATTGGAAAGCTTCAAGGGTGGTTGTCCGCTCACGTATATCTCGGCGCCAGCCTAATCATCATCGCCACCCTGCATACCGGTTTTCAGTTTGGCTGGAACCTGCACACGCTAGCTTACGGTCTGATGATGGTGGTAATCGGCAGCGGGTTCTTTGGAATATATGCTTACGCCCGATATCCGCAGTTGATGACACAAAATCGGCGCGACGAAACCGCCGATGACATCTACAACGAGATCGGCGAACTCGACCGGGAGTGCCGCCAAGTTGCGAGCGACCTGCCAGACGAGGTCGTTTCACTCGTCCTAGCCTCATGTAGCGAAACTCGGATCGGCGGATCAGTGATACGCCAACTGAGCGGGACGGACCCTAATTGCGCCACCGCACGGGCCTTCGACAAAGTGCGGGAGATGGCCGCCTCGGCGGCGGTCGAGCATGGCACTAATATGCGCAAACTCGTTACACTATTGGCCATGAAGGCGACCCACCTGAGAACAATGCGGCGCGAGGTGCAGCTCAAAGCTTTGATGGAGATCTGGCTTTATTTTCACGTGCCGCTTTCCTTCGCGCTTCTAGCAGCATTAGTTGGCCACATTCTTTCCGTTTTTTATTACTGGTGAGGCTAATATGGAACTGCGGATCGCTTTCCTGACACGCCGCGCCAAGGGCGGAGTATCGACCAAAGAAGAGGCGGTTTCGGCGGACCTCATTAGGGTCGGCCGAGGTACCGAGAACGAAGTTTATCTTCCCGACCCGAGAGTGCATCTGCATATGGCGGTGCTGCGCTCAACGCCCGACGGCCTGTTCATGGAAGCCATAGGAACGGGGCCCCTTCGGCTCAACGGCAACGTAGTTCGTAATGCCCGGGTAGCCGTAGGCGACACAATCGGTGTGGGACCGTACGACATCTGCGTGGTCGATCCCCCAGAGGACAAAGACGTCGCAATTACGGTGGAACTCACCCAGCCAATGGGTGACGACGTTAAGGAGTTGAAGGAACGTAGCCGTACTTCGCTGGCTACCGCGGGAATGAGTAAACGGGCCTGGGCTTGGCTCTTGTTCCTAGTAGTTGCGATCGGCTTTATAGGGCTCCCGATCGGGACGCGGTTCATGCATTCCGACGATAATACTGGGGGGCCACTCAGCGTGGCCCATAAGGAGCAGATTTCCTTCGACATCGCCTGGAAGAGTGGCGAGATGATGGACGCACACAAGTTCTTCGCAGACGATTGCGCGGCTTGCCACGTAAAGCCGTTCGAGATGACAACAAATCAAGCCTGTGCGGTCTGCCACGCTGATGAACCTCACCACGCCGACCCAGTTAAATTTCCGCGCGCCGATCTAGTTCAGGCACGGTGCGCCGACTGTCACAAGGACCACCAAGGCCCGACCCCGCTGAAAATCGAGAATCAGACATTGTGCGCCGACTGTCACCGAGACCTGAAGAGCGGATCGCCGAGCACGACACTCGAAAACGCGTCAGATTTCGGATCGGATCATCCCGAATTCAAGCCAACGGTCTCGACCGACCCCTCAAAAAACGTTTGGACGCGAATCAGCCTGGCGGACAATCCGAAGGAGGTCTCGGATCTCAAATTCCCGCACAAGACCCATCTTGACCCCAAGCGGATGCGCCGACCGGATGGCAAGAGTGCTACGTTGGAGTGCGCCAGTTGCCATGTGGAGGAACCGGGTGGAGGTTTGATGGTCAAGATTGATATGGAGACCCATTGCAGCGATTGCCACCGCCTTACCTTCGATAAATTGGCTCCCGACCGCGTGGTGAGCCATGGAAAGCCGAAGCAAGTGGTGCTTGAGCTGAGAGAATACTACGCGGCACGAGCCCTGGAGGGCGGCGTTCCCGAGAAAACCGCGCCGGCCGTAGTGCGCCGACGCCCTGGAACAAAACTCACAGAGCCACAACGTAAGGAAGCGCTCGGGTGGGCAAAGGAAAAATGGGATTGGGCTGCCCGCTACATTTTCTCGGCGAGCCAATGCGGTAGCTGCCACATGCTGATCAAGGACGGCCCTATTGAAGACTGGACCGTGAAACCGGTTCGCGTGACCGCGCGATGGCAGCCCCTGTCGTTCTTCTCCCACGACAGCCATCACGAGATGAATTGCGTCGACTGCCACGAGGCGAGCACCTCAGTATCGAGCGCTGACGTTCTGCTGCCCAAAATCGATAGCTGTCGGGACTGTCACAGTGGCGGCAACAGCACCAGTATGGTGCCTAGTACCTGTATTATGTGCCACGAATTCCACACACCAGGCCAGCCGCCGATGGTAAAGCTCAAGGAGACGGCTCAGAAATGATCGGTTTGCCATTAGCCGCCGGTTCAAGATTACTATACAAAGCCACCCGCGCTATCGTCTTAGGTTGCCTGGTATTCGTCATCTCGACCGCCAACGCCTTAGCGACGGAGCGGTTGACCGAGGCTGGCGCGCTGCTCGCGGCAATGGATGTGGAAACTACCGACGTTACGGTTACCCGGATGGTAGACGTTGGTGGCGACCGGTTGCGGGGCACCTTCGTCACAGCACACACGGCAAGCGGCAAGGCGTTGCAGCGCAATCACCTCGGATATTGGGTGCCTTGGGACGGCCGGGTGAATAATCTGGCCGACAACCATTTCAAAGTCTCGGGCGGCCAGGTCCTTTTCAAGGTATTGAAGGACGAAGACATGTCGGCGGAACTGTTCCCAATCCGCATCAC
>PBMU01000068.1 GCA_002722775.1 Rhodospirillaceae bacterium | reverse complement strand
TTTGTGTTGGTCGCTGCCAACCCCCTGGACTTCTGAATTCCCAGCGCCGTGCTTAGACTTGTCCATCGAACCATCGACGAAAAAAATGTAGGACAGTTTATGTTGCATAATGCGGAACCAATCGTTGGAAAGCAGTCCTTAAAACACGACAATCATTGAGCTCTCACCGGTTTGATACTTGTTTTGAGGTTTGACCAACCGATGACAGACGTGAAAATGAAGAGACCGAGACCGACTATCACAAGGTATTCTGGTTGTTGCCTGTTGGGCGGCAATGTTTGCCGTCTTGATCAATATTCAAAAAGAAAAATTTGGAAAATCATATATTTGCGTTCGGCACAACTATTGCTCCGATGGAAAGCAAGAGGCCGAAATAGGTTCGGCCTGAACTAGGGAGAGACACGGAATGTCCTCGAGTGCAGCATTGAAGGCCAGTCTCGCAGCGCCTGATACAAATGGCAGTGGTATCTGGGATCCGTATCCGGACGGTCCTGAGAAGCAGGTTGTGAAAATAGCAGGACGCACAAAGTCAGGCTCGTCACCGAATTCTCGCGCCTCAATCAAACCCGCTGCACCGCGCCTGGCTTCTCTCGGGCTGTCCGATTCGCTACCTGCTCCGAAGCTTACCACGCCACCCGAGCGCATGCCCGCCAATATAAACGATCAGTCGGAGGCGGCCCCCACGTCTGGCAAGACGCCGGCAGCACGCAAATTGTCGGCGGTGAATCCGCAGCAGTATGTTCGTGAATTGGAACGTTATCATGCAGATCAAAACCGCAAGCAAATCCGTGGCGCGGTAATGGACGTCGCTTCAAGCGAGGTTGAGCGCGTCGCGACCCTAGCCGCCCGGGTGCGTGGCCGTTACATCGCGAAGTTGCTCGATGCAGGTGGATTGGAGAAGAATGGTTTAAAGGAAACGGAACTGCAGGAGCTCCGCAGGTGTCGTGAGTCGCACGAGGAGTTGTGTCATGGACTCGAAATGTTGAAGAGTGCAATCTTTGCGGGTGACATACTCGTGTCTGGGATGTCTCGGCACCAGTAATGCAGGAAATTCACCACCCCAAAGCAAGGAAGTGACGGTGCGCTAGAGGCGTCCCATTCTCTTTGGTTTTATTCTGGGTAGTTGGGGAGCCGAGCGATGTGTAGCGTGCGTTGCTACTTCGAGCGTTGGAGACACACACATGTCCCTTGACGAAAAAATCCTGTCAGCATTTCGAAGAGATGGGGCAACTGTCCTACGTGGCGTGTTCGACGAACACTGGATCGATACCCTTCGCCGAGGGGTTGAAGTCAACATGAACACACCGGGGGAATACACGCGTGCCTACACTCAGGACGGCGCGCCGGGACACTTCTTCGGTGACTATTGTAATTGGCAGCGGATTGAGGAATACCGTGCGTTCCTGTTTAATTCGCCGGCTCCTGGCCTCGCTCGGCAGCTTATGAGATCCCAAAAGGTCAATTTGTTCCACGAACATGTCCTGGTGAAAGAACCTGGGACCCTAGACCGTACACCGTGGCATCACGATCAACCGTATTATTGTGTTAATGGTCGCGACACGTGCTCGCTTTGGATTCCACTCGATCCGGTGGCCTGTGAAAGTTGCGTCGAATTTATTGCTGGATCGCATCTATGGGAGCGTTGGTTCACGCCGATGAAATTCATTGGAGAGCAGTACGATCAGATTGACGAAGGATTTGAACCGATCCCCGATATCGATTCCGAACGAAGTACCCATCAAATGTTGTCATGGAACCTAGAGCCCGGTGATTGCATAGCGTTTCACTTCCTTACTGTTCACGGTGCGCCGGGAAATAATTCGCCCAACCGTCGGCGTGCATTTGCGGCGCGGTACGTTGGGGACGATGCTGTTTTCATCCGTCGAGCTGGCATCATGTCACCCCCGTTCCCCGACATTACTCTCCAGCCCGGAGATCCACTGGACTGCGAAACGTTCCCGGTTATTTCCTTGGAATAAGCTGATAGTCGGGGCAGACGGGGCAGGCCCTCACCATCGGGCAGCATGATTAGCATTTGGCAGATGACTTCGATATGGGACGCATTCCTGATGCTGGTACAGAATAACAGGAATGGTGGTCCGGTATTGCCCGGCGAGCTGGTGGATCAGCGTGGGCTCGAGTTGGCCATAATCGGCGTTATAACAGGTGCGCTATTTTAGGCCTCGGTGTTAGTATAATTCCTGTGGGGTTCGTTCTGGACAGAATTGGTCCGCTTAAATTGATGTGTTACCTCAGTTTGATAACTATCGTTTTGTTTTCATAGTAGTCGCATGGAGCTCGTATTGAGCGCGGCCATTTACGCTGGTGGCGGGGGCCGTCTGTCCGTTATAGCCGGCAACAATGGAACGGGTCCTTATTAGGGGGGTCAGCCATTGCTTCGTGCATTCTCCACTAGCTCTTTTAGCTGTTCGGGGCCAATGGCACCTGGAATTATCCTATCATCGATTACGAAAGCGGGCGTCCCATGAATGGACAGGGCTCGTCCAAGCTCGCGAGTTTTTTGGATCTGGCCTAGGACGTCAGGCTGGATCATATCTTTCTGTAGCTTTTGAGGGTCTAACCCGACCTCGAGAGCTGCCTGAAATATTGTCGCCTCGCTGAGACGCCCCCGTATCCCCATCAATGCGGTGTGAAATACTTCGTACTTACCTTGTTTTTGGGCTGCCAGAGAAGCGCGTGCTGCGACGATGGATTCTGGCCCAAGGATTGGATATTCCTTTAAGACGATCCTAATATTTCCATCCGCTCTGGCGAAGTTGATGAGCGGCTCAAGCATACGTTTGCAGTAACCGCATTGATAGTCGAAGAACTCGACCAATGTGACATTCCCGTCGGGATTACCGATGACCGGATCATTGGGATCGTGTTTGATTGCGTCCGACAGCGCCACGATTCGTGATGCCCGCTGGCGGTCCTTAGCAAGCTGTTCACGCTCCTGCATTGCTTGGAGGGACTTCATAATTACTTCTGGGTGTTGAATGATGTAGTCCCGTATCAAGCGGTTAAGCGTGTTTTTTTGGTCATCGCTGAACGGGTCGGGATTTGCTGCCTCGACTAAACTGGCACTGGTTGCCAATGCCGTTGCAAAAATTGCCGCCGCCAGTGTGTAACGCGTTCGGTCAGGAAGTTTCATATTTACGTCCGTGTTGAATGTGGCTCAAAAACGCTCGGTAAACGATGCAATGTCAAGTGCCGTGGCTAGCTCACTAATTTATCCTGACTGGTCGTCTGTCTTCTAACGACGTTTAGATTCACTTTTTCGTCGTTTGGCCAGTGATTCGATGTCGATTGCGCGCAGCCAACCCGGACTACCGCGTGGCAATTTCGCCCTGGCTCGACGCGCTTGTTGATCAGCAATCCCGGGCTTGTTCCTAAGCAGGGCTTCTTCGGCTAGGGACAACGCCGCCATTGACCGATATCCGTTGCGCCCTTGCGCTATCGCCAGTTGGCGCCATACGAAAGCAGAATCCGGGTTTGTTCGGACCACGCTCTCGAGATAGCGCAACGCGGAACGGTTTGATTCTTCCGTGTTTATCGCAAGCTCGACCCTAGCTAATTTACTTTCGACCAAGGGAGCCGAACCAAGTAGTCTCAAAGCTTTTCGGTACGCAACGCGGGCCTCCCGTGGCCGCCCTGATTCGAAGAGAAACTGGCCGCGGAGTTCCTGAAAATAACCGTCATCTGGAAATTCCCCGATCAATTTGAGTAATTCTTTCAGCGCGCGGTCAGGGTCGGGTTCTTTGTATGTGGCGATCACTCTGGCGTAGCGCGCGGCTATACTTGTGTCGGTATCCGGGAATTTTTTAAAAGTCATGGTCGGCGGACACAGAAATCCCGTTAATTTCGCGACCATGCGGGCGTGTCGTTTGATGGCATCCGGCGCATCCGAGGCATCACGAGCGACTGAGTTCTCTAGGTGGTTTCTAACAAAAGAGATTCGATCCTGGGTTAGGGGATGAGTGTTGACGTAGGGAGATCGACGGTTAGGGGTCAACTGCTCCTCCTGAGATAGCACTTCCAGAAATTCGTATAGTCCACGTGACGTCTGACCGGTCGCGTCTAGAAACCTCAAACCGGCTTGATCAGCTGCCGATTCTTGGGCCCGGCTGTATTCCAGAAGTGACAGTCGTCCAGCACTCGTTGTTCCCCGAAATACGGCAACTCCTGCGTCACCACGCCCTGTTGCGACCGCCGTTGCGGTGCCCAACACTATGCCCAGGAGTGCGGCGTTAGAGGCGGTTCGAACTGCACCTGAGGTACGGGCAAGGTGGCCGCCCGCCATGTGTCCCGTCTCATGTGCGATCACTCCGTTCAGTTGGGCGGGCGTTTCAGTTCGAATCAACAAACCTGTGTTTAAGAAAAGATTCTGGCCTCCAGCGACGAAGGCGTTAATTTCATCGTCGTTGATGATATAAATTCGCACGTCAGTGGGTGTGAGCCCGGCGGCGATGAATAGTGGCGTGGCGAATGCGCGAATGGTAGATTCGATCTCGGTATCGCGGATGAGCGCGCGGCTTTTCGCGGCTGATACCGATGGCTGCGTGAGAGCGCAGACCGCAACCACGTTAATGGTAACCAGAATTCTTACAAGTCCGGCCATGCGAATCATTGGACAAGGTCCACTTTTATCTGTTGTTAACGCATATCGCGCTGATATGCGGCGAGGTCAATGGTCCCGTAAATGTAATCGTGATCAACGATGTGGAGGAAAGATCAAGAGTGTTATTCTGGCCATCTGTTTTTTCGGGTTGCTCGCTGGTTGCGGGTCAGAGCCCTTTCAGGTCGATGAGGGATTTTTTGGAGGGGTGGCCGCCGATGAACCGCGCGCAGCGCTTATCATGCGGGATATTCTCGTTGAGGGCGGCAAAGCTGCAGATGCTGCGGTGGCTGGGTATTTCGCCCTTTCTGTGACATTGCCGTCTTCGGCCGGACTTTCGGCGGCCGGGTCTTGCTTGGTTTTCGATCCAGAGGCGAAACGTTACGAGCAATTGGACTTTCAAGCCCAACCTGCATCCGATATGACGAATGCTGTCTCTTTACCCATCGCCCCCCGCGCGATGTTTGCGTTGCATGCGCGCTACGGAGCTATTCGGTTCGAACGGTTGATCGTGGAAGCCGAGAAACTCGCTCGATTTGGAGAGCGGGTTTCATCCCGGCTCGCGACTGATCTGCAATGGTTAAATCCTGCGAATATCGACGATACTGCGCTTTCCGTGATCTTAAGGCGGGAGGATGGCCAAGCGTTGGTAAAGGGTGACGTCTTGGAACAGAGTGATCTCGCCGGGTCGTTAGCGCGTTTGCGCCGTGACGGTGTCGGCGATCTCTATGTGGGCCAGCTCGCAAGAATGTTCATCGAAGGGTCGTCAGCGGTCGGCGTGCAGATCGATGTCAATAGGTTGCGCGATGCGCTGCCGGTTTGGAGCGAGGCGGGCCTATTCGTGCACGACAATCATGATTGGGGCGTCGTCGGCTCCGATCCGAGATTGGCCAGGAAGGCTTCCGCTCTGCTTGCCGGGCTTTTGGGCGAAGGGGCCTGGGGCGACATGGACACCGCGGCTAGGATAAAGCGACTTTCAAGCGATGAGCAATTCGGCGTGCGTGAAATTGCCGGTCGCCCGACGGTGCCCGGTGCCACGAGTTTTCTAGTCGTTGACCGGCATGGGCAGGCGGTCGCATGTGCCCTAGGGATGGGACACCCTTTTGGTCTGGTCTTAACGGCGGCAAATACTGGGGTCATTTTGCGCCCCGCGGTTGACAATGGGGCAAGCGCGGCGTTTGCAACGATCGCAGGCAACAGAAACGCCTGGCAAGTACATCTTGGGGCGACGGCAGGTGGTGGGTATGCTGCGATTGGCGCGCTTATTTATCCCTTGCTTGGTCATTATGATGTAGGCGCCTCCGTGCCGACCGCAGTTGCGGCTGCCCGCGCCATAGCTTCGACTGACAAAAAGACTGTCTATGTGGAACCAGAATTAAGTAAATCTGCAAGACTCTCCATCGATGTGGCTCAGTTGACAGAGGTGCCTGCTATTGGTTACGCGAATTTGTTCCGTTGCGTTGGTGGTATACCCCGAGAATCCGAAAGTTGTGACATGGTCGGCGATCGGCGTGGTGGCGGATTGGCGGTTTTCGAGAGGGAATAACCATGGTTTTAAAGGTGGCGCGCCGAGGTCAGATCCCGCCATTTATAGTCATGGATGTCATGCAGGCCGCCGCCGACCGAGAGGCCTCGGGAGCTGATGTTCTGCACTTGGAAGTAGGTCAACCGTCCACCGGCGCTCCAAGGAGTGTGGTTGAGACGGCGAAAAAAGTACTCGAGGAGAACCGACTCGGTTACACATTATCCTATGGCATTCCCCGTCTGCGGGAACGTATCGCCGAACACTACAAGTCATGGTATGGCGTGGCAGTGCCGGTAGAACGAATTGCTGTTACCAAAGGGTCATCGTCGGCTTTTTTACTGGCTTTCCTGGCTGCTTTCGAACCCGGGGACCGCGTCGCGATGGTCTCGCCCGGTTACCCGGCCTATCGTAATATCTTGACGGCCCTCGGCATCGAACCTGTGATCATGCTCTCTGGATCCGAGCATCGGTTCCAACCGACACCGGCTCTAGTGGATGACCTTGACAAGCCAGTTGACGGATTGATTCTAGCAAGTCCCTCCAATCCGACCGGCACAATGGTTTGCGCGAAACAAATGCGAGCACTGACGAACTACTGCGTGGCAAATGGCATTCGTTTGGTTTCCGACGAGATTTATCATGGGATCGGCTTCGGCACAGATCCAGTTTCTGCACTCGAGTCGGACCCGAAAGCGTTGGTTATCAACAGTTTTTCGAAATATTTTTCGATGACCGGCTGGCGTTTAGGGTGGATGATCGTGCCACCAGACATGTTGCGAGCCGTTGAATGTCTTGCCCAGAACCTTTTCATTTCGCCGCCGACACTATCTCAATACGCCGCGATTTCTGCCTTTGATTGCCATGATGAATGCGTGGCTAATGTGGCACGTTACGCAAAGAACCGTGAAGTATTACTGAATGAGCTGCCCGCTGCGGGCATCAGGGATCTGGCTCCTGTCGACGGAGCGTTCTACATTTACGCTAACATTGCTCACTTAACCAACGATAGCGTCGATTTTTGCCAAAGGATGCTTGCTGATATCGGTGTTGCATCCACACCCGGCGTGGACTTCGATCCAGATCGAGGTAACTCGACTTTGCGATTCTCCTTTGCTGGTTCGACCGACGATATTGCCGAAGCGTGCCGTCGAATGAAGAACTGGCTCAGGACGTAATCCGTTTCCACCAACCTCGGCGTGGTGCTTGAGTCGGTTCTCCGACACCAATTGAAACAACCTCGCCGGCCCCTTTTTCGACTTCGATCCCACTCTCGTCGTGCGCATGGTTTGGGTTGTATGCTGCGGATTCTCTGGCACCAGGTTCGTCGTCCGGGGGAGTATTGGGTATGGCAATGTTTTCGTCAGCGCTATCGGCCGATGGTTCTGCTGATATGGCAGCCTCGCTCCCAGTATTTCGCGCCTCTGAAATTACCGCTTCGGTCTTACGGTGGCGCGGACGACTATTTCTCCTTGCCCGTTTGGGGGTGGGTTTGGATTCGGTTTCATCGTAATCGTTGGCCGCAGGTTCGATATTGGTTTTCTCGGCCTCGGTCCCAGGTTCCCCAATGTCTTTTTTGTTGGCCATCTCTGACTCATCGACAGGGGTGAGCGCCGGTTTGGTTGCTGCATCGGCATCAACATTTAGATCCGGATCATTTGCTGCTACCTCGGTAACCTCGTCCCGCTCGCGGCGACCGCGCCGCCGGCCGCCACGTTTTCCGCGCCGCCTGC
Source organism: Rhodospirillaceae bacterium (assembly GCA_002722775.1). Classification (GTDB taxonomy): domain Bacteria; phylum Pseudomonadota; class Alphaproteobacteria; order Thalassobaculales; family Thalassobaculaceae. Next base: position 16,169 of record PBMU01000068.1, on the reverse strand, counting down.
GTCTCTTAGCGCCATCATCGTCCTCACTGCTCCCATCGACATCTGCCGAAACTTCGGTCGATTCTTGGTCGCTTTTCAGCTCTACATCCGTCGTCTCGACTTCAGTGTCGGTTCGACGGCCGGACCGTCTCCGCCTTCGCCGCTTGCGTTGGCGCTCGTCGACCTTCAGTTCTTCCTCCTCGTCGACGATCGTGCTCTTCGCTCCTATCGCATCCAGCACCACATTTTTCTCGCTCGCCGTCTTTGCCGACACACGTTCAATACGGTGATCGGGCGCGATTAGTGTATCGTCGGGTTGGAGAAGCACTCGAAATGCGTAGCGATCCTCTGCCCTCGCAACAACATCGCGCTTATTATTCAGAATGTAGAAACCGATCTGCGAGGGAACCTGAACGGTAATTTCTGCCGCCCGTTGTTTTAAACCCTCTTCTTCTATTGCTCGAAGGACCTGCAATGCGGCGGAATCGACCGAACGTACGCGACCGGTGCCCTCGCAAAAAGTACAGGGTTGGGTGCTTGCCTCAGCGACGCTTCGGCGGAGCCGTTGGCGTGACAGTTCCATCAGACCGAACTGACTTATGCGACCCAATTGGATCCGCGCCCGGTCCATTTTTACCATCTCTTTCATCTTTCGTTCGACAGCATGCTGGTTACGCGTCTCGTCCATGTCGATAAAGTCAATGACGATCAACCCAGCTAAATCGCGCAGCCTCAACTGGCGGGTCACTTCCTCGGCAGCCTCGAGATTAGTCTTGAGGGCGGTTTCCTCGATGTTTCGCTCTCGGGTAGCGCGCCCGGAGTTCACGTCGATTGCCACCAATGCTTCAGTTTGGTTTATGACGATGTATCCGCCGGAACGAAGTTGGATTGTAGAGGCGTGAACCGCATCCAACTGGTTCTCGACCTGAAAGTGATGGAACAAAGGGACGCCGCCGTTGCTGAATGGTTGCACTCGGCGCGCATGACTCGGGACCAGCATTTTCATGAAATCTTTGGCGACCCGATATCCTTCTTCCCCTTCGACGAGAACCTCATCTATGTCGCGAGTGTAAAGGTCTCTTATCGAACGCTTGATCAAGTTTGCCTCTTCGTGCACCAGACAGGGTGCGGACGACTCAAGCGTAAGTTCTCGGATCTGGTCCCAGAGCCTAAGAAGGTATTCGTAATCGCGTTTGATTTCTGTTTTTGTCCGTTGGCTTCCGGCTGTCCGAACGATCACGGCCATGTCCTTTGGCACATCGAGGGCTTCGACCACAGTTTTGAGCCGCTTGCGATCGGCGGCATTGGTGATCTTACGACTGACACCTCCGCCGCGAGGTGTGTTTGGGATGAGCACGCAATAGCGACCTGCTAGCGATAAATAGGTAGTAAGCGCGGCACCTTTGTTGCCGCGCTCTTCCTTGACCACCTGGACAAGCATAATCTGGCGTCGCGTAATGACCTCTTGAATACGGTAGCGGCGCTGGGGTGGACGCCGTGAGCTGCGTTCAGAGCGCGAGCGTTTGCGAGGTCCTGGCTCGGCCTTTACCGCAACTTTTGCGTTTTCACTTTCCGGAGATGTTTCAGTTGTTCCTTCTTCACCTCCGCCAGCTTCCGCTTCTGTCGTTGGCTTTCCAGGTGCGTCAGGCCGTTCGATGTTTTTGGGGGCTGCTGTCTTTAGGGTGGGCTCGGACAATGGTTCGGCTTCTAGCTCGCCGTCCAACGTAGCAAGATTTGTTTCGGTACTTCCGGCATCGCCCGTGCCCTGGTCATTGTGGGCAGTCTCTTGCAGATTAATAGGTTCACCATTACCGGATTCTGTATCGCGGGGCTCGTCGGACTGTTCGTCGTAACCTTCTTCGTCGACGTCGTTCTCAAGGTCACTTAACGAATGTTCTTCTTGCTCAGCGAGCAACGCCTCTCGATCCTCCATCGGGATCCGATAGTAGTCTGGGTGAATTTCACTGAACGCGAGAAATCCATGCCGGTTGCCGCCATACTCAACGAACGCTGCTTGCAGAGATGGTTCAACTCGGGTGATCCGGGCAAGGTAAATATTTCCTTTGAGCTGTCTGCGGCTAGCTACCTCGAAGTCGAAGTCTTCGACGCGATTTCCGCTCGTCATAACCACCCGGGTTTCTTCTGGATGGGTGGCATCGATAAGCATTTGTTTGGTCATAGAAAGAAAACTCCCAAACGCCCGCCGCAGTTATTGTTGGGAACCACAGCCACGAGCGAAAGAAATTCGATCCGCTTACAAATAGCTGGCGCATTCCGTCCACGGCAGACGTGATGTTGCATGGAGAGAGCCTCGTGCGCCTGTCGCCGCACTTTGGTAGGCTGGACAAATACGTGTCGCGTTCTTGCCCCGTGCTGCCATTTGGGCGACGTGATTTGACCCCAGTTGGATCACTAACGCTCTTCTTGTCAGAGGAGGCTGGCCAGTCACTCAATCTCACAGTTGCGCGCGTCACGTCAGGACCTCGTCCTTGAGATTCTCGGATCGGTCATACGCCTCTCTGAGAATTTGAATAAGGAGGTCTCGGGCCATTGCCCGAATTCCGCCGGGCTGATGTTAACCCCTAGCCCAGCGAACATACTCATTTCGGCAAGCCGAAACAACGGTTTCATCGCCACTCATATGATTTTGGCACGGGTCTTGGGTGGATCGGGAATATCAATAACCTTAAAAAGTAACAAATTTTGTTAATAAGTTGATTCAAAATGTGAATCTTGTAGGGGATTTCGAATGAAGTTAAACTGCGATTCTTATTTGGGGTGTTGTGGTTGGTATGACGGTTTAAATTAAAAAGGGCTCAGCGAATTTGTTCCGCGCATCTCGCGTACTGATTTGTTTTTGTGTTGCTATGGGCGCTGCGTCTTTCGCCGCGTGTGTGTCGGCACAGTCAAATAAAACAAAATCCGCTACTTCAAGGCCTGTGACCGTTCATGACCTGAGGATTGGTGTTCACGCTGAAAAGACCAGAATTGTAATCGACATGGATGGGCCGGTTAGGTTTCAGCGCTTTGCGTTGATCGATCCCTACCGCATCGTACTTGATCTCCCGGAGGTCCTTTTCAAGGCACGTTCGCGCAAGTTCGTCAAACCGTCCGGCGGTGTGTCGGGGTATCGTTTCGGATTGTTTCAGCCAGGAACTTCTCGGGTAGTCATCGACCTGGTTGAACCCCGGGTGATCGAAGCGGCTTTCGAATTGCCACCTCGGAATAACAGAAGATTTCGTGTGGTTTTGGACCTAAAGAAGGTTTCCCGCCAGGCGTTCCTCACGTCTTCCACGGAGTCGATTAGAAGGAGGCTGACACAACGCCGGCGAGAGGCTGCGCCGGTCTCGAAGGCCCCCTTAACGCGCCATAAGCCCAGGCAAACTGGTGGACGGAAGATGATCGTGTTGGATCCGGGACACGGTGGCGTCGATCCCGGCGCCATTGGTGCATCAGGCATATATGAAAAAACCGTTGTTCTGGCGGCCGCAAAAACGTTGAAAAGGATTCTAGAGACATCTGGTAGGTATACTGTCAAGTTGACCCGTGAGCGTGATGTCTTTCTAAAGTTGCGCCAAAGGGTGGCTTCTTCCCGGGCGGCAGATGCAGATCTGTTTATCTCAATCCACGCGGACTCCATTGCCGACAAAAAACTGAGGGGAGCGTCGGTCTATACGCTGTCTGAAAAGTCTTCTGATAAGGAGGCTGCACGTCTCGCGGAGCAGGAGAACAAGTCAGACATAATCGCCGGAATGGATTTCAGCGATGAAACTCCGGAGGTTACCAACATTCTGATCGACCTGGTGCAACGTGAGACGAAGAATCGGTCCGCCCGCTTGGCCGGTATCCTTGCCGAGGAATTACGAAACTCTGTTAAGACGCATAGGCGCGCCCACCGGTTTGCCGGTTTCGCCGTTCTTAAAGCTCCGGATGTACCTTCAGTGTTGCTCGAAATGGGCTATCTATCGAACCCGAAGGAAGAGAAGATGCTCCGGTCTCGCGCTTTCCAGGAAAAAGTTGCGGTCGCGGTGCGGCGGGGCATCGACAAGTATTTCAAAGATATCCAGTCGGCACAGCGCGTTGACGTAGGATCTCGGAGGTAACATATTCCTTGTTTGTCTGAGCCCAAGTTTCGGGGCGCGGGGCGGAGGAATGGAACTGGTACGGCTTAACGCACCTGGCAGTTGAAATTGACCCATGCGCTGGATTCTATATCTATCTTCATTTTTCGTTTTGGTTGGTATAGCAGGCACTGGAATCGTAGCCTGGGGCCTCTACGCTTTTGGGAAAGGGTTGCCGGACTACAAACAACTCGCGGATTATCAGCCGCCGGTCGTGACCCGGGTCCATGCCGGAGATGGCCGGCTCCTCGCGGAGTATGCGACCGAGCGCCGCGTGTTCGTGCCTGTGGACGCCATACCTAAAAGAGTGATCAAGGCCTTTCTCTCAGCTGAAGACAAGAACTTCTACACCCATTACGGGGTCGACTTTGTCAGTTTAGCGGGGGCATTGGTTGAAAACCTTCGCAATTTGGGCAAGAACCGGCGTCCGCGTGGTGCATCTACGATAACTCAGCAGGTAGCAAAAAATTTTCTTCTGACTAATGAGGTTTCGATCGAACGCAAGGTTAAGGAAGCAATCCTTGCTTTCCGAATCGAGCGGGCGCTGTCGAAGAACCGCATTCTCGAGCTCTACCTTAACGAAATTTATCTGGGTTTCGGCTCCTACGGCGTAGCCGCTGCCGCGCTGAACTACTTCAACAAGTCACTAGACGATTTGACTATCCCCGAGGCGGCTTTCCTCGCAGCTTTGCCCAAGGCTCCCAACAACTATCATCCGATCCGTCGACGCAAGGCGGCGCTTGCCCGTCGCAACTGGGTGATCAAGCAAATGAATCAGAATGGTTTCATCTCGAGGGCTACGGTCAATGAGTCGCAAAGGGCACCGCTTGAGGTTAAGAAACGGTCCGCGACTGAATTTGTTGAAGCAGCATATTTCACTGAGGAAGTACGCCGTGAGCTGATGGAACAATTTGGAGAATCTGGTGTCTATGGTGGCGGTCTATCCGTTCGCACTACCGTCGATCCTCACCTGCAACGGATTGCTGACGAGACCCTTCGGGAAGGGCTAATGCTCTACGATCGTCGTCACGGATGGCGCGGCCCGATCTCCCATCTACCCGTTGTGGCAGGTTGGGGAGACCGTCTTAAAGAACTTGAACGTCCTAAGGGAATTCTGAACGGTTGGCGCCTAGCGCTAGTGTTGTTGGTGAGTGAGAAGATGGCGCGGATTGGCTTTGAGGATGGTTCCCAGGGCAATTTGCCAATCTCGGAATTGCGTTGGGCGAGAGAATGGAGGGAGCAACAACGGATCGGTGGGACAGTGAATAAGGTCTCCGATGTCGTGGCCCGGGGTGACGTAATTCTGGTGGAGCCGATCGCCAAAATGGGACCGACTGAGGCGCATTCGCCCGAAACCTTTACGTTGCGTCAGATTCCTGATGTGGGTGGTGGTATCATTGCCTTGGACCCACATAGTGGTCGGGTGTTGGCGATGTCGGGGGGCTGGAGCTATGAGATGTCGGAGTTCAACCGGGCAACGCAGGCTCTGCGCCAACCTGGGTCAGCCTTCAAGCCCTTTGTCTATCTTGCGGCACTTGACCTGGGATTGACCCCAGCGACCAGAATTCTGGATGCTCCCTTTGTGATAGACCAAGGGCCAGGCCTACCGAGATGGAAACCTGCCAACTACACCAAAGAATTCTATGGTCCAACATCGATGCGCATTGGTGTCGAAAAATCGCGCAATCTGATGACTGTTCGATTGGCACAGAACATAGGGATGGATAGAGTCATAGATTACGCCCGCCGTTTTGGTATAGCGGACACAATGCCACCGCATCTTTCTATGGCGCTCGGCGCTGGCGAAACCACCTTGATTAAGTTAACTTCGGCTTATGCGATGCTGGTAAACGGCGGAAAGCGAATTACGCCTTCGTTAATTGACCGCATACAGGATAGGAACGGGAGAACTGTATTTAGACACGATAAACGTGTCTGCGTAGCATGCCTTGAAATCGCATGGTCGCGGGGTTCTGTGCCTCATATTCCGGACGACCGCGAAAAAGTGGCCGATCAGACTTCGGCTTATCAAATGCTACGTATGCTGGAAGGCGTGGTGCAACGGGGCACGGGACGGCGTATCAGGGAACTCGGAAAGCCTCTTGCTGGCAAAACCGGAACAACGAATAATAATATGGATACGTGGTTCATCGGTTTTACCCCGGACTTGGCCGTCGGCGCCTTCGTCGGGTTCGACAAACCCCGCACTCTGGGCCACCGCGATACTGGATCGAATGTGGCAGCGCCGTTATTTAAGATGTTCATGAAACGTGCGTTGGAGAACCAGCCCGAAATCCCATTCCGCGCCCCGCCTGGCATATTGCACGTTAGGATTGATGCTGAGACCGGGTCGTTGGCTCGCCCAGGGGACAAAAATGTGATACTGGAGGCCTTTAAACCGGGCACTGATCCCAAAGACCCGCCCATGGTAATCGATGGTGGATATAGTGTTGGCTGGAAGCCGAAGGTCGGCGAGGCGGCGGTTGCGGGCTCCGGTCGCGGCCTCTATTAAGTACCTAAATTTGGTTGGGTTTACCGGGAGATCCCATGCGCGCGGAAATTGCCTCGACCGCAGAGGAGATTCGTCAGTCGATAGAGCTATTGCGGAGGCATCTTTGACTGGGAACAAGCCAATCTTCGACTTTCAGAGCTGAATGCGCTGGCTGGAGATCCGGACCTTTGGAACGATAAGGATCGAGCGCAGGCGGTATTGCGCGAGCGGGCACAAATCGAGAAGTCGATCGCTGACGTCAATACACTAACCAAAGAACTCGACGAAGCGGTCGAGCTGATTGAACTTGGTGAGGCCGAAGGTGCGGATGAGGTGGTCGCTGAGGCGGAGCGGACGGTCGCTAGACTTAAGGAGCTTTGCGAGAAAAAGCAGCTCGAATCATTGCTCTCGGGTGAGGCGGACGCCAATGACTGTTATTTAGAAATCCACGCGGGCGCGGGGGGCACCGAAGCACAAGACTGGGCACAAATGCTTTTACGCATGTATTCTCGTTGGTCCGAGGCACATGGCTATAAGCTCGAATATCTTGAGGAAAGCCCAGGTGAGGAGGCGGGTCTAAAGTCAGCGACCATAAGGGTAAGTGGCCACAATGCCTATGGTTGGCTGAAGACAGAGAGCGGCGTACATCGTCTCGTCCGGATCTCACCTTTTGACAGTGCATCGCGACGGCATACTAGCTTCTCCTCGGCATGGGTTTACCCGGTGATTGACGATTCGATAGACGTGGTGATAGAGGAAAAGGATCTAAGGATCGACACCTATAGGGCGTCCGGTGCGGGGGGGCAGCACGTTAACCGGACTGATTCTGCCGTCCGGATCACACATGAGCCAACTGGCATTGTGGTCCAATGTCAGAACGACCGATCCCAGCATCGAAACAGAGCAACCGCGATGGGCATGTTGCGCGCGAGGTTGTACGAATTCGAAGTGCGCCGGCGAGAGGAAGAGGCTAACGCAATCGAGGCGACTAAGTCTGACATCGGGTGGGGCCATCAGATACGGTCCTACGTCCTTCAGCCGTATCAGATGATCAAAGATTTGCGTACCGGTGAAGAAACCTCTGACACCCAGAGAGTACTAAATGGTGATATCGATCGATTTTTGGAAGCGGCTCTGTCGCACCGTGTCGGTGGCGAGGGAGCCGAAATGCAGGCGGAAGTTGGGAAATAGGGCTGAAGCGCCAGCAGCTTGCTGCTTATAGCGTCTTGCAGCAAAGTTTGGGTTATGTGGATATGGAGACGGCTTGGGCAAGGAGGGCGAGATGGGCGCCTATGAGGATGTTTATAAGCGATCGCTTGACGACCCAGAAACATTCTGGGCCGCGGCTGCGGAGGACGTGGTTTGGCAGAAGCGGTGGGATCAGGTGCTCGATAACGATAGGGAACCATTCACACGCTGGTTTGTGGGCGGCAAGATCAATACGTGTCACAACGCCTTGGATAGACATGTCGAAGAGGGGCGGGGGGATCAGGCTGCGCTTATTTACGACAGTCCCGTAACGGATACTGTATCGACTTTTAGTTATTCCGAGCTACGCGACCAGGTCGCTTTGTTTGCTGGCGTACTACGAAAGTATGGCGTGGAGTACGGTGATCGTGTGATCGTTTATATGCCGATGGTACCCGAGGCGTTGGTGACAATGCTCGCATGTGCACGCATTGGCGCTATTCATTCCGTTGTCTTCGGCGGTTTTGCAGCCAATGAACTCGCAAAACGTATCGAGGATTCCACCCCAAGACTGGTGGTCTCATCGTCATGTGGCATAGAGCCTGGACGCATTGTCGATTACAAGCCGCTACTCGACGGGGCAATCGATATATCAAAGCACAAACCCGAGACCTGCATCATCCTGCAGCGTCCGATGCAAGAAGCAGCCTTAGTCGAAGGAAGGGACGTGGAATGGAGCGTAGCTCATGATGGTGCCTCACCCGCTGGATGCGCCGAGGTGGACGCGACCGATCCGGTTTACATCCTCTATACATCGGGAACCACCGGCGTGCCTAAGGGTGTAGTGCGGCCCACGGGTGGTCATACCGTAGCGCTCAAGTGGTCGATGAAGAATATCTATGGAGTCGATCCCGGAGAGGTCTATTGGGCCGCCTCTGATGTTGGATGGGTGGTTGGGCATTCATACATCGTTTACGCGCCGCTTCTACACGGCTGCACGACCTTGTTATACGAAGGTAAACCGGTGGGGACGCCGGATGCAGGGGCGTTATGGCGGGTGATTTCGCAACATAAGGTGTCGTGCATGTTTACCGCGCCGACAGCGATGCGCGCTGTCAAGAAAGAGGATCCGGACGGCAAGCTGTTGACCCGATACGACATGTCGCACTTTAAGTCGCAGTTCCTAGCGGGCGAGAGGTGTGACCCGGACACACTCCAATGGACTGAGCAGATACTGAAGGTTCCCGTGATCGATCACTGGTGGCAGACAGAAACGGGTTGGCCGATCGCGTCAAATTGCATCGGTATAGAGGCCTTGCCGATCAAGCCGGGATCGCCGACCGCGCCAGTGCCTGGCTGGGACGTCCGGGTGTTGGATTCGGATTGTAAGCCGGTAGCGCAAGGTGAGATCGGTGCAATTTCAATCAAGTTGCCATTGCCGCCTGGTGCCCTTTCGACTCTATGGCAAAACGACGACCGTTTCGTCGAGAGTTATATGCGTGCCTACCCGGGTTATTACCAGACCGGGGATGCAGGAGTTATTGACGAGAACGGCTATCTGCACATCATGTCGCGCACCGACGACATTATAAATGTCGCGGGGCACCGATTGTCCACCGGCGGTATGGAACAGGTTCTTGCGTCGCACCCCGACGTGGCGGAATGTGCGGTTATTGGAGCTGCCGACAAACTAAAAGGCCAAGTCCCTCTCGGTTTTCTGGTGTTGAAGGACGGTGTCGGAAGAGCGCATGACCAAATCGTAGCTGACGTCATTAGAATGGTGCGTCAAGAGATCGGGCCTGTTGCCGCATTCCGTCAGGCTGTAGTTGTGAACCGGTTGCCGAAGACACGGTCCGGAAAAATACTTCGGGGTACGATGCAGGCTATCGCTGACAACCACGACTATTCGATGCCGGCTACGATTGACGACCCGGCAATCCTTCCCGAGATCACCATAGCCTTAAAGGGATTAGGCTATGCCGGTGATTGAGTTGGCAACACACGATGTTTCCAAAGGTCTCGGCGTCCATTTAATGGCCTTGACCGACACTAAACGGCCACATCGAGTTGTGTTCCTCGGTTGGGATCGAGCGGCTTCGGCAACCGCTGGTCCTTTGTCGCGGTTTCCGCACGAATGATCCCTTGAGTCTCGGCCTTCTTATTGAGTTCGCGGGGGACCACCATATTACTGCCACTGGTGCCACTCGTGAATCGTTGTGATGTCTCCGCAACTTGGTCCGACTGCACCCTGCGCAGACTTGTTAGTTCTCGATCGGCACCTCTAGGAAATTCCTCATCCTCTTTAACGTCTTTCGCATTTGTTCGGGCGCTAATTGTCCGAGGCTCCGCGCTCCTGTTTGGCTCGGTCTGCTCAATGGTAGCCAAAGATGATCCCCCGGAATCTGCAATGTATGTAGACTATAACTTTTGGTTTCAGGCAGTTCAATTTCGTAAGGTGGCCGCATGAAGTAGTTGCGAGCAATGGATGAAACTATTCGCGCATTTTTTCACTGAAAGAATCTATTGGTATTCGTGGTGCGATCTTAGTTCAGCCGGACGCGAATGAAGAAAGGGGCAGTCACCAGATGCGTGGAGCGATTCTTCTGACCTCCGGGGATATTTGCCAAAGAGGAGTTAGAGAATCTATCACCCCAAAAGTATTAAGGCACTTTTGGTCTGTGCGTGGTATGCAATTCGAAGTGTTGATATTTTAGTTTAGTAGCTCGAGACTAGTGGTATTTAGATGTCTGTTTCGGATGGTAGCATTACGTTACGGCGGTATTGCCTGTTGCTGGTGTGCCACAATGGCCCTTGATTAGTTGGAAATCTTTCTACCGCCGAGGTTTGGGGCGATAACGAACAATATACCGTGCTCCCCCATTCAAGATAGAGGATCTGATCCATAGTCTGTACTTTGGAAATTGCATACCGGAATGACGGATGCCTATTTCTAGCGATTCCGATCGCTTGGGCGGTCACGGGGATCGCATCAGGTAACGCGAATCGGGCACGTAGGTTTGATGTAAACTTCCTGGAACGGGTCTATGGTGCTTGATTGATGACGATATTGAGGTTACCCGTGGGATATGATTGGATCTTTCGCGCTGAGAACAGCACTCAAGTCACCCAATAGCGACAAACTATCCAAAAATCGACGTAATGCCACTCTTTAAGAAATTTTGTCATTAAAGGTATTTCTTTTCTATGGCTAGTATTATGTACTCTGTTTTAACTTGAGTTCGTCGATATTTGGGTTTGTATCGGCGTTGGCAAGAATGGGCCTGGTGGCAAGTCGGGGTCGGCGCAGTCCGAAGTTCCCGCAGGTACGAAAGACTTGGTGGGATGTTTGACGATCCCAACGACATGCCTCTGCAGATCGAATTCCTGTTGGTACCCGATTTTTCGATGATGGCTTTCGCTTCGGCGGTTGAACCGCTCAGTTCAGCAAATAGGCTGGCAGATCGTATACTCTACGTGTGGAGAATTCTAAGCATTGATGGCGATCCTGTGACCGCGTCGAACGGAATCGAGGTCAGCACTTCGGGATCGATCGCTTCAGTGGAACGCTCCAGGGTCACAATCTTGGTTGCAGGACTAGATGTTCAATACAACGAGGATGAACGGGTTTCCAATTTTCTAAGGCGTGTCTCGCGCCAGGGTGCCAGTATCGGTGCGTTATGTGCCGGATCTCATCTCCTTGCACGAGCAGGTCTACTAGAGAATCGGCGTTGCACGATCCACTGGGAAAATCTTGGTGGCTTCACGGAGGAATTTCCGGAAATCGAAGTTTCCTCGGATATTTATGAGGTTGATCGAGACCGTTTCACCTGTTCGGGTGGGACTGCCGCCTTAGATATGATGCTCCATCTGATTGGCCGACAGCACGGTCAAAAGCTGGCTAATGATATCTCCGAACAGTTTATTCACGATCGAATTCGCGAACCGTTTGACCATCAGCGTATGGAGTTGCGCACCCGACTCGGCGTTAGTCATCCAAAGTTGATCTCAGTTATCAGCGAGATGGAGGCAAATCTTGAGGAGCCGTTGAACCAGGCGGAGCTTGCATTGGGCGCGGCCTTATCTACCCGACAATTGGAACGGCTGTTTCGGAAGTATCTTGGAGTAACGCCGACGCGCTACTACCTGAACCTGCGTTTGCAACGTGCGCGACAGCTTCTGCTTCAGACTACGATGTCGATCCTTTCGGTGGCGTTGGCATGCGGTTTCGTGTCGGCGAGCCATTTTTCGAAATGCTATCGAGAGTGCTTTGGGAAAACTCCGCGTGCTGAACGAGCGGTGCGCCATAGTTCATCGACCTTCGAGAGGGAGGATATTACGGTGACTGTTTGATGAATGTATCGGATCTAGGCCATTCGATCATGGTACTTCAGAAATCGACTCCAGTTGCGCCTCGGGTGAAACCGTTTGGCCACCCGCTTTGATCACGGCCTGCTCCAAATCTTGATGTGGACAAAGTCCCAATAGAACCGGGTGACGCGCAGTGATGTTCTGAGAGTTCCAATGGGTCCGATCACGCACCTTATTAATTGTGTCCTTAGTGGTTCCCACTAGCTTGGCTATTTGCGAGTCCTTGAGTTCCGGATGGTGTTTCAGTAGCCAAGCGATGCCGTCCGGCTTGTCACCGCGTTTAGAGATTGGAACATATTTCGGGCCTTTGTACTTGGTCACAGGTTTTGGCAGCTCACTTTTTTCTTGTTTTAGACGCAAGGTAGTGTCCCCCGCGCAGCGCTCGATCTCCGCACGGGAGAGCTGGCCATTTGCGATTGGATCGAAGCCCTGCATACCGATACTGACCTCTCCGTCTGCGATCGCCTGGACCTCAAGTACGTGAAGTTGGCAGAATTCGGCAATCTGTTCGAAGGTAAGTGCCGTATTGTCGATCAGCCAAATAGCGGTCGCCTTTGGCATAAGTGGTTGTGTCATAACTTCTCCTTTGCCTCCACCACGAGACCTTAGAACGCGCCTCCTGTCGGCGGCCCATCAATCGATCATGTCGATGGGGGAAATCAGGTTTCTCAGGTTATATATGGTATTCTTTGAAGTTATCAAACACCAAGACGCAGGATGCCGCGTCGAGGCTGGGAGAAGATCGATGGATATCGAGGACCTCGAACCAAGAAATAAGCTGGCCAAGCCGAAGGACCTTAGCTCCTGGAATATTGAGGACCTTGAAACCTACATAATCCGTATGGAAGACGAAATAGCCCGGGCGCGAGCCATGATCCAAGAGAAGAAGGGAGTGAACTCCGCGGCTGATGCTCTGTTCAAGCGGTGAAAAAATATCTCGATTCGCAGTGATTAGAAAGCCATGCACAATCCAATCTATTTTGACAACCTGTCGAAGTGCGATGTCTTCCAATGTGCATCTAAAACCATCATCCAAAGCGAGTTAATCGACTTCGCTTGGAAGTATGAACCGTAACCGCTCCATTTAAGCATCCCCGAAGCTGACCAAAGACCTTTTGGTGACCTTATATCCTGTGGTTTCATTACCTTAGTGATTAGTTTTCGCCTGCTCTATGAGGCCGATGATTTTCGAAGAACCGGCGTCGGGGTTCAGGGTATTCATAACATTCACTGGGCCAAGCTGGTGCCGCCGGGGGACACTATCTGCCCGACATGGGAGATCATGACTCTCAAGGAACCGATCTCGCTGTCGCAAATGGGTAATGTTCCAATCGAATGCGCAATCTTGTACCAGGATGAAGAGCTACTCATGACAATAGAAGCACTCTGGATTCTTAAATGAGGGCCGGTTTTTTGGAAATAGGGCATCCTACACACGGGTGGTCATTGCCGACATTTGTGCGGCGAAATGATGCCGTGTGTACGACGGGTTCTTGACCTAGTATTGCTCCGGATCGTTGAAGTTCGGAGCTGGATCGGGTCAGCTTGTACATATCATGAATCAACTCGCGCCAAAAAAGGAAACCACGCCGGATATCCAGGCGAACTCAGAGTTACCATCGGTGCCCCGGGCGCGTCGATTTTTCGCTGTCATACGAGCGGGGCTTTTGATTTTTCTCTTGGGCGCGATGGGAGCATGGGCGGTTCAGTGGGCCCGAACAACGCTGTTGTTTGTGCATGAGACAGATGCTCGCATTATGGCAGACCTGGTCGCCGTAAGCTCGGAAGTAGATGGTCGGCTAAACGAACGTTTGGTAGAGGAGGGACAGACGGTCTCTAAGGGACAGACCTTGGCGGTAATTGACTCGCGCGCCGCTATGCTAGCCTTGATGGAGACTGAGGCGGAGCGAAGTACTATACAGGCGGAACTCGTTCGTATCGCCGCCGAGACCAACCTGATTGCTGAGCAAATCAAAACGCATGTTATAAGCGAACGCTCTAAACTATTGGAAGCGGAAGCTAATCAAACCGTCTTCGCGCACGAGTTAAAATTTGCCGAGAATGATTTTCGACGTATCGAGAAGCTCGCCAAGACCGGTGCGGTGTCTACCTCTCGACTTGATCGAGCGCAAACCGATTTTCTTAAAGCTCGCCAAGAACTTCAGAAGGCTGGAGCTGAGATAGCCACTGCAAGAGCGGCTTTGAGAGAAGCGCAGGCCGATCGTGCGCGTCTGAAGGTGAAACAAGCTGAAAAAGCGGAACTCGAGGCGCGGTTGTCTGAAGTCAAGGCACGCATTGAACGCCAAAGTGTTAATGTCGTCGATCGTACGGTCGTCAGCCCGGTGGATGGGGTAGTTGGACGCGTGTTTGTCGATCCTGGCGAGTATGTGCGGTCGGGGCAACGTCTTGTCGTGTTGCACGATCCAACGAAAATCTGGGTCGAGACGAATATTCGAGAGACTGAGATCGGTAGGCTCGAGGTAGGACAGCCAGTAAATATAGAAGTAGATGCTTATCCTGAAATCGAAATTGAAGGGAGCGTCGCTCGTATCGGCAATGCTGCCACCAGTCAATTCGCCTTATTACCCCGCCTCAATGAGGCTGGGACCTTTACCAAGGTGACCCAACGTATCCAGGTGCGCGTTGCGCTTGACCAGCGTGAAAATAAACTCAAGCCAGGGATTATGGTCGAAATCTACATTGACGACGGAACTGCGGGTAATTTCTGGTCATGGTTGTGGTAGCGGAGGACGCCGACCCGATACGGCAGCCTAAAGCGGTCAATAAGTTTGGCGTAACAGTTACAGCGATGCTGGCCATGATTTCGATGATCATGTCTTCCACCATGGTCAACGTCGCGATCCCAGACATCATGGGAACCTATGGCGTAGGGCAGGATCAGGCTCATTGGGTGACCACGGGGTTCTTGTCCGCCATGACTGCCGGGATGCTGCTAAATGCGTGGTTGGTTACTAATTTCGGTCCGCGGAATGTATTTATTGGGGCGCTCGCTTTTTTCTCGATGGCCGCGTTCGCTGGGCAGTATGCACCCGGATTCATGGGGGTGGTGTTAGCAAGGTTTGCCCAGGGCTTGTGCGCAGGACTAATCCAACCATTGGCGATGAGTACTGTGTTCCTCGCCTACCGGTCGGATGAACGCGGAAAGGCGATGGGTTGGTTCGGCATGGGTATCGTGTTTGGACCAACTATTGGACCTGTACTTGGGGGGGTGATCATCGACATCACGCATTGGCGGTTCGTTTTTGCCGCCCCGGTGCCGGTTATGGTTGTCGCTGCGGCGATGGCCAGCGTTTATCTGCCCGGACGCGATGATGTTACTGCACGGGCGAAGTTCAACCTTTGTAGCTTCGTGTTGGTAACGGCTGCGATCATGCTGTTGCTGAATGGGATCAGCGCCGGTCAGCGTGATGGCTGGGAGACCGACTATGTGTTCTATCTGTTATTCGGAGCGGCCGGCGCGGCCATTGCATTTTTGGTTCGTGAGACGAGAAGTGATGCGCCGCTTCTTCAACTGAAACTTTTTACCTTCTGGACCTACGTAGCGTCGGCTGCCATAGCCTTCGTCTTTGGAGCAGGGATGTTCGGATCGCTTTACATCGTTCCCGTGATGGTTCAGACAGTTCAGGGTTTCACCGCGCTTGAAGCCGGCTTGATGCTGCTTCCTGGCGGCATTGCTTCGATGCTTGTATTCCCGATCGCGGGCCGGTTGGCGGGGATAATCCCACCCGTATATACAATTATGACCGGTCTCGCCGCGTTTGCGTTCTCTTGTCTGCTTCTGGCCGACACAGGGATGCTGACTGCGTTCTGGACATTAGCGCTCACGGTCGCGTTCGGAAGAGTTGGGTTAGGGCTAGTGATTCCATCGCTGAACCTTAGCGCAATGGCGGCAGTGCCGCAGGACCTTGTTCCCTATGCTTCAGGCACACTCAACTTCATCCGTATGACAGGAGCGGCTCTGGGCGTGAACACCCTCGCCATCATTTTGGATTCACGTATCG
>PBMU01000067.1 GCA_002722775.1 Rhodospirillaceae bacterium | reverse complement strand
GGAATTGAAAACTAATTCGTTTAGGGTCGACTTTCTACATCTTCGAACATATGCGGATTGATTTGGAATAAGGTTGGATCGAGTTTCATTCCACGTTGCAAATCCAGTAGAGAGACCCTGACCTCAACCCCTCGGGCGTCGCGGATTAGCCATTGCTTTAACTGTAAGGGCTTATCGGCGAAAAGCAGGCGGACCATTCCGCCGTCTGGATCCTCCTTCAAAGTGAGGATAATAGCCAGGGTACCCGCCCTCCGATCAATAGCTGCGATATCATAGGCGGATATCAGATTCACATCGTCGTCGATCAGAACGCGCAATGGTGTACGGGAGATTGGCACATTGCTGATCTGCTCCAGCTCCCTGTCGACGTACACTAGAAACAATCCGTCGGCGACCAGCAAGATTTGGGCCGGCGGATCATATTCGAACCGCATTCGTCCGGGACGCGACAAATAGAGCAGGCCGGAGGCGACGTTGCCGGTACTGGAGCGCTGGTTGAAGCGCGAACTCATTGTCGTGATGCCGTTCAAATAGGTTTCGATCCGTGCGATGTCATCCTTGTCATCATCGCTCAAGGGCGCGGCGTCGGTGTGGACTGGCCAAGTCAACAATAGAGCCAGCAGAATCGGCAGGATCGCTCGGGTCATAACAAAGATTTGGTATGCTGGCCCGGAATGCGCAAGGCTCGGGTAGTCAGCATATCCTTTACCGACCTTCATTCGCTCGAATGGTCACCGACCAAGACCTGCCGTTTTCCGACATGATTGGCCGCACTGACTACGCCCTCCGTCTCCATGCGCTCGATGATGCTCGCCGCCCGATTGTAGCCAATCTTTAGTTGTCGCTGAACGAAGCTGGTAGATGCTTTTCTTTCGCGTGCAACGACGGCGAGGGCTTGGTCATAAAGATTATCGTCGCTGCCCCCGTCCGCGTTCCCGGCGCCAAGGCCGTAAGGAGCAAGTGGGTCACCGACTTCGGATTCCTCTGTAATACTATCGTCGTATTCTGGCTCGCCCTGGGCCCGCAGGTGCATGACCACGTCCTCGACCTCCTCGTCTGAGACAAAGGGGCCGTGGACGCGCGTGACCCGCCCGCCACCCGCCATGTGCAGCATGTCGCCTTGGCTCAGAAGTTGTTCCGCACCTTGTTCGCCTAGAATGGTGCGGCTATCGATTTTGGAAGTGACCTGGAAGCTAATTCGGGTCGGAAAGTTGGCCTTGATTGTGCCGGTGATCACGTCGACAGAAGGCCGCTGGGTCGCCATGATAACATGGATACCCGCGGCCCGCGCCATTTGGGCCAGACGTTGGACCGCACCTTCGATATCCTTGCCGGCAACCAACATCAGGTCAGCTACCTCGTCGATTACCACGACTATGAATGGTAGCGGCGTGACATCGAGCGTTTCGTCCTCGAAGACGGGTTTACCGGTGTCTGTGTCGAACCCTGTCTGCACTCGGCGTTTCAGTACCTCGCCCTTCTTGCGGGCCTCGGCGAGGCGGGCGTTGTAGCCGTCAATGTTCCGCACCCCTAGTTTGGACATTGCTCGGTATCGGCTCTCCATCTCCCGCACTGTCCATTTTAATGCCACCACCGCCTTCTGTGGGTCGGTAACAACAGGTGCAAGTAGGTGCGGAATGCCATCATAGATTGACAGCTCCAGCATTTTGGGATCGACCATGATCATCCGGCAGCGTTCGGGCGGCAGGTGGTAAAGCAAAGAAAGGATCATGGTGTTTACAGCAACGGACTTGCCGGACCCGGTCGTTCCGGCGATCAAAAGGTGTGGCATGCGCGCCAAGTCGACTACTACTGGGGCGCCGGCGATGTCCTTTCCAAGTGCGATCGGCAGCTTGCCAGAAGCCTTTTCGTAGGAGGGGTCCTCAAAAATTTCGCGCAAGAAAACCATCTCGCGGTTTATGTTAGGAAGCTCGATTCCGATTACGTTGCGCCCGGGGACCACGGCAACGCGCACCGAGACTGCACTCATAGAACGAGCGATATCGTCGCCGAGCCCGATCACTCTAGACGATTTGGTACCGGGTGCGGGCTCAAGTTCATAGAGAGTTACGACCGGCCCGCTGCGGACTTTTACGATCTCCCCCTTTACACCGAAATCCTGGAGCACCGCCTCAAGCATGCGCGCGTTCATATCCAGAGTGTGCTTTTCAGGACCACTGCGCGTTTTGGTGTCTTGTGGTGTCAGTAGCGATAGTTGGGGTAAGCGGTATTCCCCCGCTATTGCTAGATCTAGGCTCTCCTGGCGCGCGGTCCGCTTACGTTTGCGCCGAGACACCTTTGTAGGCACCTCGACCTCCCCGGTGCGAACCGTCGGTTTGGGATGGGTCGAGACGTCCTCGCCGCGTGAGTGTTTCGTGTCAATCTTGGACGTAGTTCTCGCTAAAGCGGTGCTCAGGCGCGGCTCTCGGCGCTGGCGGGCGGCATCCAGGCTCAGGCGCGCGAGCTTAGCCGTAGCGTCCAATCCGGCGCCAAACGCGCGACTTCCCACCATACCGCTGCGGCCGCCAAGCACCACTGCGGACCAGAGCCGACGTGGCAGGTGGTATAGCGCGCTGAGCCACTCTGTCCAGGTGGCGCCAATGCACCAGGCCAGGACGCCGGCGGCCAATATTCCGAGACCACCGCTAAGCACAGACTCGTTTTGCGCGAGAATGGGGTCAAGGGCAGCCATTTGGCCGACCAAGAGATCACCCGCGACACCACCAAGTCCGGAAATAAACGGCCAGACGTCCGGGGTCGGAATCTTTGCTAGGGCGGCGGCGAGCAACAAGATGGCGGCTGGCAGTAGCGTCAGGCGGACAAGGGGCCGCATAATGCGGCGGTGCGATAGACTTCGCAGTCCCCAGGCGACTAAGACGACAAGAAATGCGCTGGTGGCTAGGCCTAACGATTGTAGCAGCAGGTCCGAAACCAGGGCACCAGCAAAGCCCAGGATGTTTTGTATCTGATCCGCCCCGGTGCTATTTAGAGATCGGTCAGCTGGATCGTGACTGAGGATAGCAACACCGAGCACGAAGGCTACGGATAACAGGAACATTCCTGTCAGCTCCTGACCACGCCGCGTCAGAAAGACGGCTACTTCGGCGGGCAAGAACTTGGTCTGTTGCAACTTGTCCGTAGTTGCCATGATCAAACCGCCTTTCCGACGATCGTCTGTTACTTTCCAAAAAGACATTCTACAAGGCGCAAGAGGCCCCGTTTCGTCGTCTCTGCGTCATATACCAGCGCAACCCTCAGATAGGAGGCACCAGGGTTGCTGCCCGTTTCGTCCTCGCGTGCCATGAGTTCGCCAGGCACTGTCTTGATTGCGGCCTCTTCCCAAAGCTTTCGGGCCGCCTTCATGCCGTCGCCCACGTTCAGCCAGAGGAAGAAGCCGGCTGGTGGGGCAGAAAAATCGATATGTGGCGATAGAATCTCTTCCGCCAGACGAAAGTTCTCCGCGTAGTAGGCTCGATTTTCCGCTACATGTTGGTCGTCTCCCCAGAGCGCGGTCGAGGCGTGCAAGACAGGCAATGGCAGAGGCGAACCACCGAAGGTGACAAACTGGCTGTATCTTTCGATGATCCTCGGGTCTCCGCATAGAAAGCCGGAGCGCAGCCCAGGCGCGCTGGATCTCTTAGAGAGCGAGTGAAACATGACCACGTTCTTCAAGCTGTCGTCCAACGCGGCACAAGCCTCGAGACCACCTATGGGTGGGCTGCCGCGGTAGATCTCGCAGTAGCATTCGTCCAGCGCTAAAACGAAATCGTATTGGCGCGCAAGTTCGATGGCCCGTTTTAGGTACTCTATGTCCGCGATTGTGCCCTGGGGGTTAGCGGGCGTGCAGATGAAGAAAATCGAAGTTCGTGCGAGGAGGTCCTCGGACAGCGCGCCGAGGTCGGGCAGAAAATTGTTTTCGCGTTCCGCGGCGAGATAGACGGGTTCGGCGCCGCCAACCATCGCCGCGCCTTGGTAGACGTGGTAGAATGGGTTTGGCATGAGCACCGCTGGGCGTTCGCTTGCTTTTTTCAGCGGTGTGCATAGAAACCCGATCTGATAGAGTGGCTCGCGGGTGCCCGGCACTGGGACAATATGGCGGTGTGGGTCGATGAAGCCAGCAGGTAAGTTGAAACGGCGGTGCGCCCAGGCGACTACAGCGCTGCGGAACGCCTCGTCGCCATTCGGTGGTGGATAGCGATTCCATTTGTCATTGTGACCTGCGACGTTTTCGGCAAGCAGCGTCGGCGTGCTCTTCTGTGGCTCGCCGATCGAAAATAGTATCGGTAGCTCATTCGAGCGTGGGATGACGTCCGCCAGAATCTCGTTTAAGCGGGCGAAAGTGTAGTGTCCCAGCGGCGCCAGATTAGGGTTTAACATGAAGTCCGTTTCGCCTTGAATGATTGTTCAATCTTATAAGATCTCAAGACAATTAAACCATAATTGACGGTAAGTTAAGGGGTAAACTTCATGTGGTGATAGAAGTGACCAGGCTTCGATGTCGTACTTTGAGTTACCGAGGCAAGTGCTTTGTCTTCGCCGGCAAGGTCTCTTACATCATTTTAAGTTTGATAGGGTACGGCGAAATTGAACACTTCAAAAATGGGATCTGGCCCGTTGCCGAATATAATACCGGGATGCTTTTCAAGGTCTGTAGCGGTTCGCGGAAAGAGTCATCGCATCAATGACGGAAAGTCGGAGCATAAATAACTGAATATTTTGCTGGACAATATGAAATGCCACACGTTTAGGTGGTTTTAAAGACAAACAGTTCTTTGCGAGTGGGCGATTTCCGGGGCCTGACCTATATCGTAAAATTAGCGTCGATGGACGAGACTGCGTGAGAAAAAAGATTTTAAATTCAAGCCGTTACGACGTAATCGTGGTTGGTGGGGGTCTCTCTGGCCTGACCGCGACGGTTGCCCTTTCTAAATGTGGTCTTTCGGTCGTGTTGGTCGACCGAGATCCTGCCGAAAAAGTCCGCTGTGCTGACCGCGACGGTCGCACCACGGCCATCGCGGCGGCCGGCCGTGCAATGCTAGATGCGTTGGGCGTTTGGAGTGCCCTCGCAAATCAAGCGGAGCCAATCCTGGATATACGGGTCTCTGATGGCCATTCACCATACTATCTGCATTATGACCATCGCGAAGTTGGCGAGCAACCGATGGGCCACATAATTGAGAACGCTCACCTGAAGCGCGTGCTGATGGATACTGTTGAGATTACCCCTTTAGTTGAACGGCGAAACGGGTCAGAAATTGAGATCTTAGAGGTTGGCACGGGGGACGTCTCGGTTGTGTTGAGAGACGGCGCTCGACTTACGGGCTGTCTTCTTGTCGGGGCCGACGGCCGCGCCAGTCAGGTTCGCAATCTGGCCGGTATTAGAGCAACCAGGCTTGACTACGGCCAGTCTAGCATGGTCTTCACCGTGGCGCATGAGCACCCGCATCGTGGTGTTGCCCACGAATGTTTTTTGCCCGGCGGGCCGCTTGCGTTCCTACCGATGTGTGGGGATAGGTCCTCCGTCGTTTGGACAGAGCAGACGGAGGTGGCGAAGGCATTTTTCGAACTAAATGACAACGACTTGGCCGATGCCCTGTCGCACCGGTTCTCAGACATATTAGGCGTGCTCTCGATCGAAGGCAGGCGATGGCTTTATCCACTCTCCCTGGTCCACGCCGAGAAGCAGACCGCCCCGCGCCTTGCCCTAGTGGGTGATGCCGCCCACGGGATCCACCCGGTCGCAGGCCAAGGTTTCAATCTAAGCCTGCGCGACATTGCCGCATTGGCTGAGGAGGCCGTAGCAGCCGTTCGGCTCGGGATCGATATTGGTGGACCAGAGGTCTTGAGGCGTTATCAGACGCAACGGCGTTTCGACACAATGACCTTGGTGCTGGCGACCGACGCAATAAACCGACTGTTCTCGAATGACATCGGGCCACTCCGCCTATTGCGATCTGCCGGGCTCGCGATGGTCGATCGGATCCCGCCCTTGAAACAGGCGTTCATGCGAAATGCGATGGGTTTGATGGGCGATCTCCCCTCCATGCTACGGGGCCATCTTCCCTGATACCGATCAACCTCACAACACCTTGGTGCAGAACTACAATCGAAGCGTCGACAAGGGCTTTTGAGGTTGAAAACCTGGACGCCGCCATGCGCATAACTATTACAAACAGAGCCTTGCTTGGGTTGTCTGAAAGGTCGATATAAGGCGGCATATTGGTGAGGCACTAAAGGGGAAGGCACCGTGACATTCCCCGCCCACTTGGAAGCCTCGGCGCAAGGTGTTAAGTCAGCGGGTCGGTTGACTTTGCAAAAGGCTCTCCCATGCGTGCTGATCCCAGTCTGGTTAAAAAATCCGCGACAGAGATCCTCACTCTGTTAAAGACAGGCGAAGTCACTCCGCTCGACCTACTAGATGTGTTGGAAGCTCGGATCCAAGCGGTAGACGGCGATGTAAACGCTTTGCCAACTTTATGTTTCGATCGTGCACGAGATCACGCCAAATTAGCGATGGAAAAACCTATCACTGAACGTGGAATGCTCATGGGCATGCCCGTTGTGATCAAAGATCTTGACCCCGTCGCTGGTGTGCGTACGACTTGGGGGTCGCCGGTGTATTCGGATTTCGTTCCCACGAGGTCCGACTGTTTGGTCGAGATCCTGGAAGGCAACGGAGGTATTGTTTACGCGAAAACTAATACGCCGGAGTTCGGGGCGGGCGCGAACACCTTCAACGAGGTTTTCGGGCCTACAGTTAACCCCTGGGATACGTCAAAGAGTTGCGCAGGATCTTCAGGTGGTTCGGCTGTGGCGCTCGCTACCGGACAGGCCTGGCTCGCCAGCGGATCTGATCTCGGTGGGTCGCTCCGCAATCCGGCAAGTTTCTGTTCGGTCGTTGGGTTCCGTCCGAGCCCGGGCCGGGTCGTGCATGGGGCTGCCGGTTTCGGTGCTTATCCCCCCGACTTGGCCGGGATTCCGGGCCAGCCATTTGGGGTGGCGGGCCCGATGGCGCGCAACGTGCCAGACGTCGCATTGATGCTGGACGCTATGGTCGGCGATCATCCGGGTGATCCGATTTCACTGCCTCGTGGTTGCGAGAGTTATGTTGAATCGGTTGCAGCGCGAAAGAGGCCGCGTAAAGTTGCGTTTTCACGCGACCTTGGTGTTACTCCCGTCGACAACGAGGTCGCCGGAATATGCGAAACGGCGGCGAAGCGATTTGAAGATATGGGATGTATTGTGGAGGAAGCGCATCCCGACTTTACGGATGTCCAGGATATTTTCCACACTTGGCGGGCTATGAGTTTTTACGTAAGCAAGAAGAAATTACTGGACACCAAACGGTTCGCGCTAAAACCCGAGGTAATTTGGAACATTGAGCGTGCTTCTGAGTTAACGATGGACGACTTCGCTAGAGTCGAATTGGCCCGTGGGCGGTACCTTGCCCGCGCCGTGGAATTCTTTAAGGATTATGATCTATTGTTGTGCCCGGCGACCATCGTGCCGCCCTTTCCGGTGGAACACCGTTATGTAGAGCGCGTCGGCGATCATGAGTTCTCCAACTACGTCGAGTGGCTTACAATAGCCTACGCGATAACGCTAACCGGCCACCCAGCAATGAGTGTTCCGGCGGGGTTTACAGCATCTGGGCTTCCGGTTGGCCTTCAGATCGTCGGTGGTCCCAGAGGAGAGGCGGATCTGCTCTCGGCCGCCAATCTCTATGAGAAAACCGCCGGGTACTCAAATCTAGTACCGTTGGATCCGCGGCCGCCCCAGGCTTGAGAGGAAACAAGATGGTTACGAAACTTGATGTCACCGAGCGGATGGCCGCGTTAGAAAAGCTCAAGAGTTGGCGCGAGGTAGATGGGCGCGACGCTATCACTCGGTCATTCCACTTCAACGATTTTAATGAGGCCTTCGCCTTCATGGCCCGAGTGGCCTTATTAGCCGAGAAAATAGATCACCACCCTGAATGGTTCAATGTCTACAATCGGGTGGATGTAACGCTCGCCACCCACGATTCTGGCGGAGTGACCGCGCTTGATGTCCAGATGGCCAACTTTATGAACCTGGCAGCTTCTCAGTAAGTGCGGGTCCAACCCATCTTCTGTTGTCTCGGACTAGATACAGACCTCCAACCTGGCACGGGACAAAGTCTG
This sequence comes from Rhodospirillaceae bacterium, assembly GCA_002722775.1. Lineage (GTDB taxonomy): Bacteria > Pseudomonadota > Alphaproteobacteria > Thalassobaculales > Thalassobaculaceae. The sequence goes on along the minus strand of PBMU01000067.1, from coordinate 19,122 downwards.
ACAGATTTAGGCTAAGCGCCCTGTTCCTTAATCTGCGACCCACCGGAGGAAGATGCTTCAGGCGTCGGCCGTAGCCTTTACCCAAGTGACGAATATAGGTTCTGTGGGAACCGTCACCTGATTCTGGAAAGCTAGCAGGGCCACACTTTTGATGAAAGATAGAGACTTCATTCCGACGCGTCCTTAAGAAAATCAAGAAGCACCCGGCAGGTCTCTTCCGGCTGTTCCTGTTGAACCCAATGTCCCGCTCCGTCGATCAGGTGAACCCCGCGCATGTCAGTGCAAGACGTCCCGTTCATTCGTTCGGCTGCGTTCGGACGCTGATAGACGCCCCAGTCGCTAGAACCGGAAATGAAACACGAGGGTTGGTCAATGGTGCGACCGGCGAAGGTTTGGAGCTCAGACGTGTCAAAGTCCAGGGTCCCGCGCCGATACCAGTTGAGACCACCTTGGAACCCGTTTCGAGTGTATTCGGCCGTGTAAACCGCGAGTTCATCGTCAGTGAGCCAACTATTGGAGCTGATTTCGTTGGCGTCAGGCATCTCCTTGGCCACCGCCTCCGGCATCGTTTCGTCGAGGTCCATGATGTAGTAGGTTGGCATCAGGGCTAGCTGGTCTGCCCGCCAGGCCTTGAGGCGATGGGGCTTGTTCGATTTCCAGTCGGCACTCTTATGGTGGTAATACGCCCGCAGGAATGCATGGATGCCTTCAGGGCAGTCTGTCATATCGGCATTGGCCGGACGGGTAGAGTAGTACCAGTGATAGTGCTTGCGTGGCCGCTTCAATGCCGCCAGGGTCTTGTGGATGTCCGGAGTACTGGTGTTGGGCAGTGTCTCTATTACGTGACTTAGTTCTGGCGGTCCGTCGAAAGGCGCACTCATAAGAACGCAGGTCCTGAACATTTCTGGACGAACCAGAGCTGACCAGGCGGCTACCGAGGAGCCGTAATCATGTCCTACGACCGCGGCCACCTCTCGGAGCTCGCAAGCTTGAAGCAGGCCCACCGTGTCGCGTACCGCGTTCAAAAGACGGAACTGATCGAGCGGATCGTCATAAGTTACTGGTCCCCAACCGATAGTACGGCCATAGCCACGGAGATCCGGGGCGATCACGTAATATCCCGCATCAGCGAGCACTGGGATCACTTTGCGCCAGCTATAGGCGAGCTCGGGAAATCCATGCAGCAGAAGAACTGCCGGACGGCCAGAAGTCTCGAACCCAGCTTCCAGCACGTGCATCTCAAGCCCGTTGGAATTGTCAACGTGGCGCGAACGCAAACCGGGCGATAGCAGGGCGGGATCATATGATTTTTTTAAGGTCACAATTACCTCTTAGGCCGCGTGCTTCGTCGTTTGGATCGCAGTCTTTAGCGCTGTTGAGATGCGGTTAGCGAAATCGTCAGGCACATGCGGGGCAACGGGGAGTGAAATGGTCTGGGCCGCTAGCCACTCCGCGACCGGAAACTGCCCTTGTTTGTATCCGTATTTCTCTCGATAGTAACTCATCAACGGCACTGCGCCCGGATAGTGCACCGAGGTTCCGATATTCGCAGCCTTTAGTTCGGCTGCCACTGAATCCCGATCCAAGCTGCCATCGCGGGGAAGGACCGCGTTCAGACAATAGAAACAGGACTGAGCTTTGCCCTGGGTCGGCTCGAACACAGTCACCTCGTCGAGATCGGCGAGCGCGTCTTTAAGGGCGTGGTAGTTGGCCCGCCGGATCTCTAGGCGCTCGTCGAGTTTGTCGAGTTGGGCGAGGCCAACCGCCGCCTCGACCTCGTTCATGCGGTAGTTGTAGCCGAGTAAGTTCACGTCGTAGATACCAGGCTTCACTCGGGTTTCGTGGCTAAGATCATAACCAAAAGCCTTGCGCCTCCGTATTTGATCTGCAAGGTCAGCGTCGTCGGTGGTCACCACGCCACCCTCGATCGTGGTCATGTGCTTGATCGGATAAAACGAGAAACAACCGGCCGTGGCCAGGGTCCCCGCTTTCTTGGCTCCATAGGTAGCGTCGACAGCCAGGGCCGCATCTTCGATCACGATTGATCCATTCGCTGTTGCATCGGCGTTGATCCGGTCCATTTCGCAAGGTAGACCCAAGAAATGGACCACCATGACGGCCCGGGTGTTCGAGTTAAGTGCCGACGCGATGCCCGCTGGATCAATGTTGCCGCTTTCGGGGTCAACGTCGACGAAGATGGGTTTCGCCCCACAATACTCCGCCGAATGTGCCGTCGCGACATGTGTGATTGCAGGCACGATCACCTCGTCGCCGGGCCCCACATCGTTGGCGAATAGGCAGAGATGAAGTCCTGCAGTACCGGACGACACGCTGATCGCATATTGTGCGCCTGCACGTTCGGCGAAAGCGGTCTCAAAAGCGGCCGCGACCGGTCCATGGGCCAGGATTGGACCGGAGAGCACCTTGATAACCGCTTCAATTTCGGCCTGATCGAGCATAGGCCGGCCAAAAGGAATCATCTCGTCGCTCATCGGGTCACCGTGTTTCTACTTGGATTGACTGAGCCCGTCGAATGGCGCATTCACATTCGACATTGGTTTACTATTTGCCGGGTTCTCAGATCCTATGTCAAATCTGGTAAGTCACTGAGACAGTGCGCCGGGCCTCAAGAGACTCATAACAAGCAAAACACACGTCCATCACACGGAAGATATCAACGGCCGATACATTTGGTTCACGGCCCTCGCGGATCGCGGCAATGAAATCAGGTAGAAGATCGAACTTCTCGATCGCCGGATAGGGAGTCTCGATCATATGTTCGTTTTCGCTTTCGTCACCGTCGAACAGCTTGGCGAATGGCTTGTCGTTCACAAAGGTCTTCTTCGTTCCGTAGACCGCGAGCGCATGAATCTGTGTGCGTTGTGGGCCCATATTCGACATGGTTCGTCCTAGTGCCCCACGATCGAAACGCAACAGATTCATGATCACGTCGTCATGCTTGTAGGGCGATCCTCTGGTCAGGATCTTGTTGCCCATGCCAGTGACCTCGACGACCTCTTGGTTGATCAGCCAACGCATCAGATCGATCAGGTGGATGCCTCCGCCATAGGTCACACAGTAGAAATCCATCTTGCCCCGCCAACCCTCCGTCAACTTCCAAAGGATCTGATGTAAGTAGTCACCCTCAATCGCAACGATCTCGCCGAACTCACCCGCATCGATCCAGGATTTGAGCTCTTTGAAACGGGGGGAACGGCGCAGGACCAGGTTCGAGGTTATAAGCTTTCCGCTGTCCTGTTGGGCCAGAAGCAGTCGCTCAGCATCGCTCCGGTTCAAGGCTACTGGCTTTTCTACCATTACATGTTTTCCGTGAGCGAACGCGCTCACAGCTTGCTCGACATGTTGGTCGTCGTGGGAGGCGATGGAGACCACGTCGATATCGGGATTTTTGGTGACCCTACGATAGTCAACGTGGCGGCCAGCGACGTCGTTCCGATCGCCTACATAGCGAAGCTTTTCTGGGTCGAGGTCGCAGATATCAGTGACGGTTACCCCTTCAATGCCGTTAAACCCTAATACGTGTTGTTCGCCGACACCGAGGCCGATTACGCCGGCTCGTAACGGTCTGTCCACACTCACTGCCAGGCTCTCGCCTTTATCGAGCCCTTGGCGCCCGGGGTCCAATGATAGGTCACCATTTCCTCCGACTGGGTGAATCCGTTGGCGGCGTAGATTGCGATCGAGGCCGCGTTGGCAATCTGAGTTCCAACTCTCAAGACAGGAACTCGCTCAGCAAAGTAAACAATTGCGGCCCGGACGAGGGTCTTGCCAAGTCCAAGGCCCTGAGCTTCGGGTGCGACCGCGATCAAGTCGATCAATGCCCAATCGCCTCCTTGACGGCAAAGATTGAAGCCGACGATGCGCCCCCGGAATTCGGCTACGAAATTAGCCTCGGCGCGCCATAGGATGTTGTTGAGCGCCCAGGTACGCTTGCTCTCATCAGCCTTATTTGTGTTGATCCAGGGATCCGTGTGCAGTCGATCGAAAGAAAAGCAGCGCCCGGCAATGTCGGCGCAGGCATTCGCGTCTTCCCGGCACGCTCGTCGGATACCTTCGGGCAAAGGCCCGCCGTCAGCGGGGGTGAGCGGACACTCGAAGGAAACCAGACGCTCTATTTCGCGAAACTCCGTCGTGGCTTCCATCACATTTGACCAATTCGGCGGCACTCGGGCGGAAACCAGGATCGCGTCCTTGGGAATTGAGGCTCCAAGAAAAGGCACTTGGGCCACTGATGTCACCTCGGCCCGATAGACGGGCCCACCAAGAATCTCGGTGTCAAAGGGTTGTGGGGTCATCTTTACCTTGGCCATTGACGTTTCCAGCCGGGAGTGGCGAAGGCCCGAAGCGTGTATTTGCCGCTGGCCTCGCGAACCCGTTCGACGGAGAGAATATAGAAACCGGCGGCACGGATCAGCAGTGCGACAGAAGCTGCGGAATACGCGTCGAAATGTTCGATAAAGAACTCCTCGCGGTCAGGGCCGGCGTCGGCGAGTGCGCCTTCGCCGTCAGGTAACTCAACGTAGACAGCGCCTCCTGGGCTAAGGAAATCGATGGTGCGTGCCAACATGGCGACAGGTTCCCGGACGTGTTCGAGCACTTTGTTGAGGCTCACGAGCCTATATGTGCCGGGCGGGTCAACGGTCATAAAATCCCCGGTCACTGTAGAGACTTCGGCCAACTCCCCAATCATCGAGGTTGCCTTTGGATCGGGGTCCAGCGCAGTGCAAGACCAACTCGCCTCACGCATCGCTGCTGGGAACACGCCGATCCCACTGCCGATGTCCAGGCATGTGCGTTCGCCGTCCCAACCCATTAAATCGGCGAATGCGTTGATCCGAGCGATGCGCTGGCGATTGTCGGACTGTTCTACCGGTAAACTCATGATTTTGTGGAACGCCTCGCGCATCTCGTCTCCATAAGTTGCGCTGGCATAGGCGCCGTCGTAAAGCGTGGCTTCTTGGCCGGTGCTGAAACGATTCACCACGTGCGCGCACCATGCACACTGCCAAAGTGATCGGCGATATGGATCAATCCCGAAATCGGTCTCGCCGTTGGGTCGCGCATCGAATTTCTTCACAAGCACATTGGTGCCGCCGCAGAACACACAGGACGCGTCTTTGTCACTCATGAGTGGGTCCAGTCCCAATCATCAATCAAAAACCCTGGGATGGTCCAGGTATCGCCATGGCGTCTCCAGACCTCGCTGTTGTTTCGAAAACTCTCCGCGGTCTCCCAGAACCAACTTTCCGGTTTGTCAGCGAATTCACAGAATCGGGTGATGTCGTCGTTTGGGACCTGGAACCCTTTTTCACGCAACTCACGGATTGCATCCTCCCGCGTGGTCAGTCCGTATCGAATCTGGACGGACAGATTGTCGAAACTGCGAAGGAAGCCGAACTTGTACCATTTGAGAAAATGGTGGAGCGCGATGAAATGACAGTCTATGTCGGCAAAATGCCAAACACCGGTCTTTAAGTTGGCCGCATTCGATTCGAACCCATGCTTGGCCGAGACACGTGTATTTTCGAAGGAATTCCACTTGAAAAAGGAGCCAAGGAAAATCGATTTTGGTGCGAAGGATCGGAAATCCGACTCCAACGGCAGTCGGTAGGCGGCCAGATCCTCATTCGTAAGATCCTTTACGCCAATCCAGTCTTCTCGCGCCGTCTGATTGGTAACGCCGTGCTTGGCAATCCAGTGGAGGTCCAGCTCGGTCGCAAGTCGCTCAACTTGTTCGCCGCCGAATTCAAGCTGCGGATTTTCACCCCAAATCACGAGTGGTATGCGCATTTGTACCGCGAATCTGATGGGAATAGCGAATAGTGCCATGTGCATCGGGATCGCGGTGGCTCCCTTGCGTTCGTAGGCGGCGATCATGAAACGGCGTTCGACATCTGGGTCAATTGTGAAATCTATATGATCGAGGCTGAGCCGAGAAATCATATTGTCAAGATTGCGCTGGCCAATGCCTGTGCGTCCGGGGGTGCGCCACGTGACGCCGAGAACCTTCAGTCCATATTGTTGGCAGGTGATCACCTGATACCAGCTGTCCTTGCCACCTGAGACAGGGACAATGCAATCATATCCAGTTGAATGGGTCTTTGCTTCTGCGACTATTTCTTTGAAAGCCGCGGCGCGACGAGCCCAGTTGATCGTGATTTCCTTGTCATCGTGGCCACGACAACCCGAGCATACGCCTTCGTTGTCGAGGAAGATCCCGGGTCTTGTGTCCGGAAGGATGCAGCGTTTGCAATATCTCACGGTGTCCAATCCCGATGCTGCTCAAGAAAAATCTTTGAGGAGATAAAGCTAAACAGGTTCTTCGAGAAGCTGTTGTCGTTCATCGAGTCGTTGATGAAATGCGCAATGGCTTCGCGTTTGACCAAATCGAAGATCGGGCCGTCTGCCAGGAGCCGCTCACGCGTAGACGGATCTGTGCGATCAACCAGGCTGTCGATCGGCGCGTTGAAGCCTCGTTTACGTTTGTCAAGACGTACGGATTCGGCTACGACACCCTCGCCGGCAGCCCGCAGCAAATATTTGGCATACCCGTCCTTGATCAAATACTCGCCTGGCACAGAGAACATAAATTCTGCCAAACGTCGATTGAGATAGGGCGTGCGGTTCTCCACCGAATATCGCATCGAGTTCCGGTCGTCCTCGTGTAGAATCACGGGCACGGTCTCGTGGAAAAGCTCGTTCAGCATCCGGTTGCGCAGCAAATTCTTGACATAATGAGCCTCTTTAAACGGTTCGATGAAGGGCTCGGTTAACCATTGTTGGAATAATTTTGCGTTTAGATAAATATGGTTTCGTTCGTCTGGTGTCCTGGTGAAGACCAATGGATCCTGGAGAACCGGGTTTTGGACATAGGCTCCGTAACTGCCCTGCCAATCTTCTAAAAGTGAGGCGAAGCGTGGCTTCGTGCTCATCTCCGCCAGCCAGAAGGCGTAGTGGTCGTAATAGCCGGTGAAAAGTTCGTCGGCGGCTGAGCCGGAGATCGCGACACGGTACCCAGACTGGGAGATCGCTTCCGAAAGGAAGGAATGTAGATAGTATGTTAAAGTGGCGATCGGCATATCGTGATAGCCCACCAAGTCCTCCATGCGTTCGAAGAACCCCTCAGTACTCGTGTGTACGCGGTGATTGGCGCAACCGAGAAATTTGACCTGAGCCTCGATGTTAGCCAGCTCGTCATAGCGCTCATCGTCGTCGATGATGCTAAACGCGTGTAGATCGTGACCGAAACGTTTGACTGCGAGCCCAGACAGTGTCGTGGAATCAATCCCACCGGACAGACAGAAGGCGACAGGCACGTCAGAACGCAGGCAGATCCGCATCGCGTCCTCCAGCCTTTCCCGCGCACCTTCGAGCGCCTCCATTTCGCTCATGGCGCGCGGCCGGTATGTCAAAGACCAATATGCCTTAGGCACGCTCGGATTTGGGCCTCGAAGCACTACGAGATGCGCCGCCGGAACCTCGGTTACACCTTTAAAATAAGTCCGTGGTTCCTTGTAGAGCGACTTGTATCCGTTGACCAGAAATCGTCGAATTTGATCAAGGTTGACATCGGGTTTGGCCCCTGCGAGTGCAGCTATGAATTTTGGCTCAGAGCCAAAGTACAGCGTCTCGCCATGGCGCCAGAGGTAGAGCGGTTTTTCGCCGAAGCGATCGCGACACAAGATTACCCGGTCTTGACCAGTATCGATCAGCGCGAAAGCCCACATGCCCTCCATGCGATCCAGAGCGGCTTCGCTCCATTCTTGCCAGGCTGCAAGCATCACCTCTGTGTCGGACTGGGTTAAAAAGCGGTGCCCCAAGCGGCTCAACTCATCTCTTAACTCGACGTAGTTATAAAGTTCACCATTGGTGACGATGACAAGGTCGCCTCGGCTGAACGGCTGCATGGCGCGTGGGTCGGTATCGATAATGGCGAGCCGCGCAAACACCAGCGTGACGGTCGAACCTGCCACGGTGCCAAAATGAACGCCGGTACCATCCGGTCCGCGCCGCCGCATCAGATGGCGTGTCCGCATTATCCGGTTGGCGTCAATTCGTCCTGGACCAATGGCCCCAACGATGCCGCACATGAATGCTTTCCTGCCTGTGTTTCCGGGTCAAGCCCAGGCGTTTGTCGTCAACCGGCGAAATCACCGGCGGTGAAAAGGTCCCCTATGGTTTTAGGCCGCACTAACCGGCGTCCCAGCACCTCGATTTCGCGTCCCGGCGCGATTGCCTCTCCGGGACGTATCCACATTATGTCGTTGGGACCAGCGATGTCGCCCACCGCGAGGTCGCGCGCTGCTGCAACCGACCGGCGCACGGGCGTCTCGTTGTCGCGTTCGACCTGCCGTGGTGCGAGATTTCCCTCACCCATGAGTACTTCGGCATTGCGGATCTTGGAGACTAGATCCCTCATCATCATCGGGTCGGCGGAAAGTTGATGGTCGCGGAAGTCTGAATAATTCCGATCGAGCGTGAAGTGCTTCTCAATGATCCTTGCCCCCGCCCCGACAGCAAGGGTTGCGGCGACAACCCCGAGCGTGTGATCCGAATAGCCGATCGTGGCGGCGTTGCCAAAACGCTGGCCAAGGCGCGCGATCGCGCGGAGATTGGCGTCAGATGGCTCGACCGGATAGGCGGACACGCAATGTAACAGCGCCATGTCAGGCCCGCCGGACCGCCCGGCACGAATTTTCTCTACCGTCGCGGCCGCGAGCGCGATCTCTGGTTCGTCTGCGAACCCTGTCGATATAATAACCGGTTTGTCGGTGCTAGCGACAAATTCGATCAGTGGATAAAAAGTGTTGTCACCCGAGGCTACCTTGAGGGCGTCTGCGATTTCACTCAAGAAGATCGCACTCGGCATGTCGAGCGGTGTAGATATAAACTTGACGCCTCTACGATGCGCGCGTTCCGCTAGATCGGTAAATTCATCCTGGGTCAATTCGAACCCCTGCATGCGTTCGTAGCGTTCGACCTGGGTTGGCGCGACAAAAGTCTGGGTCTTGAAGGTCTGAAACTTGACAGCATCGACGCCTGCCTCAGCAGCTCGGTCTACCATCTCCTGGGCGACCTCGATCGAGCCCTCATGGTTGTTTCCGATCTCAGCGATAATGATGACGCTGGTCGCACTGTCCAGATTGCCGATACGCATGGTTCCTCCGAAGGTTGGGGAAAGACCCCGTCCATTTAACCTCTTTTCTGGCGTTGCTGGTATCATTCTGACGTTGAAAAATCAAAGCCGACCCATCATGAAAACCGGGTAAGATTGACTTTTTGTGGGCCTGGGCCTAAACGCGCCGCATTGGGATCTCCCTCCCGGAAAGGCCGTTGTCACACTTGCCAGAAAACGCCATAGCCATAATTGGAATCGGATATGTTGGCCTGCCGCTCGCGCTTGTACTGGCTCGACATCACGCCGACGTGATCGCCTATGACGTGGATATTTCGCGAATTGAGGAATTGCGGCTCGGAATTGACCGGAACGATCCCAGTGGGTTGCCGTTTGACCGTACAGATGCACTTTGCTTCACTAATGAGCCGGCGGATCTCACCCGAGCATCGGCCTACATCGTCACCGTTCCAACGCCGATTGACGGCAACCGCCGACCAGATCTTGCGCCAGTTCGGGAAGCCTGCGCCGAGATCGCGCGAGTGATTGAAAAGGGTGATCTCGTGATACTTGAATCGACGGTCTATCCCGGTGTGACAGAAGAGGTTTGTGGCCCACTGATCGCCGATCTATCTGGTTTGGTCCAGGGCACTGACTTTAAGCTCGGATACTCTCCCGAACGGGTTAATCCCGGCGATCGGGAGAATACTGTTGAGTCCGTTGTCAAGATCGTTGCCGGCCAAGACCCGGAAGCGCTCGATCGTGTGGCGGCGATCTATGGCCCGGCAATTACGGCTGGTCTTTTTATGGCCCGTTCTATTCAAGTGGCTGAGGCAGCGAAGGTGGTGGAAAACGTTCAGCGTGACATCAATATCGCTCTAATGAATGAGCTTGCCTTGATCTTCGACCGTATGGGTATCCGAACCTCTGACGTAATCGACGCAGCAGCCACAAAATGGAACTTCCAGAAATTCACCCCCGGCCTCGTCGGCGGGCATTGCATCGGAGTGGACCCATATTATCTCATCTCTCGGGCCGAAGGGCTCGGTTACTATCCGGAAGTTATTCGGGCGGCGCGCCGGCTTAACAATGGGCTGGCTGACTTCGTGGCGCAACGCACGGTTGATCTAGTAGTAGGTTCGGGTCGCGCAATCGGAGGCGCGAAAATAGGGGTCCTTGGATTGACCTTTAAGGAGAATGTCTCCGATGTTCGCAACAGCCAATCACCTGCGATCGTTAGGGAACTTGGCCGGTACGGCGCAATCGTGCTGTGCCACGATCCGCATGCTGATGCGGGACGCCTTTCACGGGATCACGGCGTGGATCTTTCGTCTTGGGACGAACTGCGTGAGCTGGATGCAATGGTGGTTACAGTACCGCATCGAAAGTATCTGGAAACGCCCAAGGCGGATTTGTTCGCGCGGCTGCGTCCCGGCGGCATTGTGGTGGACGTAAAGTCATCGTTTAATCCGGACGAGTTGCCGGAAACATTATGTTATTGGAGTCTCTAGGGCCGATGACACTCGCCGGGGTGGTTGACAATAACTGTGGGCAGGGCTTGTGAGGCTTCCTGGCCATATGCGGGACGAAAAATTATAGGGAGGCACCAGTGCCGCAAATGTCGTCTAATCGCGCGCGTGTTGGATTACTTGGCTGTGGGCGCATTTCAACCCGCTATCTGGAGATCTTTCGTGACGAACTAGCAGACATGGCATCGGTCGTGGCTGTTGCCGACAAGGTTGCCGACAGGCGCCAAAGAATGGCGACCGCTTTGGACACGAAAGAAGCGGACGGGATTAAATCCTTGCTGCGCGCAAAACCAGACATCGTCTGTGTACTGACAGAGTCTGGCAACCACGCCGAGCACGCGCTGGAGCTGCTTCGCAGTGGTGTAAACGTGATCGTTGAGAAACCGATTGCACTCAGAATTGAGGATGCCGAAAAGCTTGGAGAGGAGGCTGCGAAGCGGGGACTGATTTGCGCCGAAATCAAGCAGAATCGGTTCAATCCAGCGGTCCGTTTTTTGCGCGAGGCGATTGATGCCGACAGGTTTGGGCGCATGGTGGCCGCTGGTGTGCGAGTACACTGGTGTCGCGAACAGCCCTATTACGAAGATGGCTGGCATGGCACCTGGGCTATGGATGGGGGCGTGTTGTCGCAACAGGCGATCCACCACCTTGATGCATTGCGTTGGCTCGGTGGTCCGGTTGAAGCGGTTTGCGCGTCCGGCCGGGCTGTTTTGAATTCCCTCGAAGCCGAGGACACCGCTGTCGCTGTGGTCAAGTTCGAGAGTGGAGCTATGGGTACCATCGAGGCGACTACCTCTGCCCGTCCTCGTGATTTCGAGGCCTCGCTGCATTTAGTTGGAGAAAAGGCACTAGCAAAGATCGGTGGTTTGGCTATGAACCTGGTTGAGACTTGGGCGCCGGTGATGCCGAGAGCGGGCGATGAAACGGTGGTTGAGCGTTTCTCCAGAGAGGTTCCGACGGGATACGGGTTGAGTCATGGGCCTTACGTTCGCGATGTTCTTGAATGTCTAGCTGGGGGTCGGACTGAAGTTGCGGTTGGCGTCCAACAGGCTCTGGAGACGTTGAAATTTCTTCACGCAATATACGCGAGCATCGAGTCTAATGGTTGGGTAAACCTGGCAGACGCTCCGGTTTCTCGACGCCTTGGTACCGGTTAAGCTAACCCTGACGGCGGGACGGCGATGACGTCGACCGAGACATTTCCAAAAGGGTCAACACCGACCTCGTGGCGGATCACGAATAAGGGCGTGCTAGCCGCTCCCGATCGGTTCGCATTGTACTCAAGGCTCGCGAGCAATCTTCGCGTCGGTCGTGAGGCGAACGCCGCGGACCGCGCGATACGTCGGGCGGTTTGTATCAGGCCAGCCGAGGCTCGAATCCATGTTAATGCGGCGAATCTTTGGCTGACGACGAAGCTGGCGGGCAATCCAGAGCGTGCCCTTAAGCGCTCGCTATGTCTGGATCCAGGCCTTTATGTTGCCTTGAGCCGGCTGGTGATTGTCCATAAGGCCAGGGGCGATGATACGTCCGTTAAGCGGACAATTTTGCGAGCGATATGTTTGCCGATCGAGCCAGGTGAACAAAGTCGAGATCTCACCGACCGAGCTGCGCTTCTCGCTGAAGCGGGGGATGTTGTAGGTGCGTTGAAACGGCTCCGTTCGGCAGTCTTGTTACCGAACGCTAGGGCCGACTGGCTTGCAAATATAATTGACAGCGCTCGGCAAATTGGCGGACCTGCAATGTCTGCTAACCTTGCGCGCGCTGTGCTCTGTTTGCGTCCGACGGACCTGATCGCCGCGCGTGAGTTAGCTGAAACATCTGGCCGAGACGACGCTGCCCCGCTGGAAATCGCGGCCGCCGAACGCCAGCGTCTAGCTTCGCCCGGCGACCCGGTGATCTGGAACGGTGCTGGAGTTATGCTGGAGCGCAAGGGGATGCATGGAACAGCCGAACGATGTTTTCGTCGTTCCGTGCTACTTAAGCCCGCGATGTCAGTCGCGGTATTCAATTTAGGCGCACTTGTTCGTAATTCCGGCCGCTTCGCGGCGGCATTGCGCCAATTCCAGCAGGCTTGCGTTCTCCAGCCAAGCGAGGAGTTGTTTGCGTATAACCATGGACACGCGCTGCTAACGGTGGGTTATGGTCGCCGCGGATTGGAACTTTATGAGTCCCGTTGGGAATCCGGCGAGTGGACTTCGGTTCGCCGAGGCGGCCGCAATCCGAGTTTTGAACAGCCCCTACTTGATGATCTGAAAAAAATAGAACCCCGAAAAACATTGCTGGTCTGGGGCGAACAGGGTCTGGGCGACGAACTGTGGTTCGCTGGTTACATGCCTCGGGTACTGGGTGATCAAAAGACCACGCTGGAATGCGATCCGCGACTCGTAGACTTGTTTAGGCGTTCTGGGTTGGCGGATGAGGTGGTTGCTAGGCAGGAACCTGCTGCCACCACAACGTCTCGAGCAACGGCCCAGTTGGCGGCGGGCAGTCTTCCGCTCTTCGCTGAACGGGCAAGCACCCTTGAACGTCCCGGCGCACGACCAGCGCCAACAGGATATTTGATACCCGATCCGTCGCGCGTTCAGGCTTTTCGTAAAAAACTGTCAGCCTTGGGAGAAGGGCCGGTCATTGGATTGTCTTGGCGCAGTCAGAAGCCGCGTCAAGGTCGGTCATTCGCCGCCCCCATTGTATCACTGTCACCAATTTTCAAACTCCCGGGCCTCCGATTCGTTAACTTACAATATGGAGATGTCCAGAATGAATTAGAGACTGCTAGGCGGGAATTTGGAGCTGAAATATTAAGTTTCGAGGACTTTGACCCATTCGTAGACATCGATGCATTGACCGCACTATGCGCGAGCCTCGATCACGTTATCTCCGTCGCAAACGTGACGGTCTCTATCTGTCATGGATTGGGAAAAACGTGTGATGTGGCTCTCAAAAAGCACCAGGAAGACTGGCGTTTTCAGAGGGATAGCGGACGTTCACTCTGGTTGCCGAGCTGCCGATTGCATTGGCCGCGCCTTGGAGACTCTTGGTCCGGGGTATACTCGGATATTGCAGCCCGTCTATGCCGGACTTGGGGCATTGCTGGTCACCAATGAAATTTAGAGTCATTAAATATCAAGCTTGGGGAACCGGCCGGCTACGGCATTAGCTTAAAATGACCCATACGTTAAGGTATTGCGCCAAATGAATGCCCGGTGTAATGGTGGATGAACGGATGACGTATTCTTTTGTCCTAGATCCTTCTGGTTCAAGCGGTTGACGGAGTGTGTTGTTCGGGTATAACCGTTCTCAACGGGCTTGACTTAATTACTGAGATAGCCCGCCACAAACCAGGGTCGGCTTCGACGCGCTAGTGGGGACTTTCAATGGCATCAATCACCGGAACTACTTCTTCCGACAATCTAAGCGGCACGGGTAACTCCGACGACATCACAGGCCTTACAGGGTCCGATACCATCAGCGCGCTTGGCGGCGCGGACGTGGTTTATGGCAACCAAGGGTCGGATACCATTCTGGCTGCGGCTGGCTCTGACACCGTGTTCGGCGGTCAAGACAGTGACCAAGTCGACGGCAATGACGGCAGTGACGTCATCTATGGCAACCTCGGCAATGACACGCTGACGGGTGCGGGTGACTCAGACACGCTGTTTGGTGGTCAGGGCAATGACTCGATCTTGGCCGGCAGTGGCACGGATGTGGTCTATGGCAACCTTGGCAATGACGTCGTTCAAGGGGGTGACGGTTCGGACAGCGTGTTCGGCGGCCAGGGCAACGATGCAGTGACAGCTGGTGCTGGCACGGACGTCGTCTACGGTAATCTCGGCAACGACACGCTCATCGGCAGCGGTGGCGCTGACTCACTTTACGGCGGTCAGGGTAACGACGCGATCAGCGGCGGTGACGACGCGGATCTGATTTTTGGTAATCTTGGCAACGACACTCTGTTCGGCAGCGCTGGCGCTGATACGCTTTATGGCGCTGACGGCAACGACCAGATTGATGGTGGTTCAGAGTCTGACCTGATCTATGGCAATGCCGGTGCCGACACAATGTCGGGCGCCGTGGGCAACGAGACGATCGTCGGCGGTGCAGGCGACGACGTGGCCTATGGCGGTGGCGGCAACGACCAGCTGCAGGGCGGTACGGGTGCAGACACACTGTACGGCGGCACTGGCAACGACGCGTTGACGGGCGGTGGTGACAACGACGTTCTGTTCGGTGGCATCACGGGTGCGTTTGGCGGGGTCGATACGCTTTACGGCGGAGATGGAGCCGATACGCTGAAAGCCGGCTCGACGGATGGCGACATCCTGTACGGTGACGACGGCGGCGATGTTCTGCTTGGCGGTACGGCAGCGGACACGCTGTTCGGCGGCACTGGCAACGACTTGCTGAACGCATCGACGGATGGCGGCAACGACCTTCTGTACGGTGCGGGTGACGCGGACACGTTGAAAGCCGGTTCGGACAGTGACACTCTGTTCGGCGGCGGCGGTGCTGACGTGTTGTACGCAGCGCTTGCGGGCGGTACGGACACGGGCGCCGAACTTCTGTACGGTGGCGACGGCAACGACACGCTCTATGCGGGTGCTGCGTTGACGGGTCTAGCCGACGTGTTGTACGGCGGCGACGGTGCTGACAAGTTCGTGGTGACGACGAACTTCATCATTGCCAACCTGACGGGTGGTCAGGTGACGGGCGCGGACATCTTTAGCTTCCAGGACGGTACGGATAAGATCGCGCTGGTTGGCTTTGGGTTCACGAGCGCGGGTAGTAGCCCCTCGCTTACCGCGGCGGGCGCAAGTGCGACGTTTGGTGTGGAAGGCCAGATCCTGACCTTATCGAACACCAACAACAACCTGGTTGAGGTTTACCTGAACGGTTCGAGCACGAATGACTACGCAAAGATCACCGTGAATGGCGTAACCACGCTGGATCTGAACGACTTCGAGTTCAACTGATCCACTGAAAACATTGGCCGGACATACCGGCTAAGCAAGTGGCGCTCCCCGGAGCGCCACTTTGCTTTGTAAGGAACGTTGATACGCGCTCAAGTAAGGCGATAGCCGCCGAAAATCCCGATTTGTCCCGGTCCCGCTGAATCATATCAAGTCATCTGTCGCAACGGCGGTGGCCCGCAATATTTGGGCGGCTTGCTCAATCTTATTTTCGAGCGAAGCCAGTTGGCTTGTTTCCCACTCATCTATTGTCCGCATTAGATCTAGTGTCTCAGTGTCCATGCCAGGCTGCAGGAGGTAGCGCCAGCGCTCAACATCACCGTCCTCGACGGCGAAGAGAAAGAGCCGGAAATCGATATTCCGAACATAGAGGTAGGCTAGAGCTTTCATCCATGAAGAACGGGCGGAACAAAAGAAGGATGGGAAAACTAATTCAGCGTCCAAATTCCCAGGGACTAGCGCATTTGGATTCAAATCCGCAGCATCTATCGCATCCAAAAGCACATCCGGAGGTGCCTCGATCGACCATTTGACACTAAGCTCGCCCATTGACCTCGATTATTTCTGAGGCGAAAATCCCATTATAGACCATGCTCGAAACTGAAACGATCGACGGCCTCATGGAGAGGTCGACCCTTCATCTGAAGGCTGGCGAACACGAGATCGCTGCGCGACTGTGCCGCCTGGTTCTGGTGCAGGAGCCATCCCTTGTCTCGCCCCTTTTCCAAATGGCGGTAGCTCAATCGTCTGCAGATGCTCCAGGTGTGGCACTCGGATCGTTCCAACGCGTTTTGTGCATCGTACCCGGGGCTAGCGCGATCCATCATAATATTGGCGTCTGCGCGCGACGTCTAGACGACCATGTAATAGCCGAATCCGCTCTGCGGAGGGCCCAGACCCTAGACCCAACCGGTTTGGGGGCGTTGGACGCGTTAGCACAAACATTTTCGACCATGGGCCGACACGGCGATGCTCTTTCCGCCACCCGCTATCTGAGAGTATTGTTGCCCAATACCGCTGGAACCCATGCCACCGTGGGTTTTGTGGCTTGGCGCAGCGGCCGGCTCGAAATGGCCGAAACGGCGCTCCGCCGAGCAATGATTCTCGAACCGGCGGACTACGGTCCCGCTATGAACATGGCGAACGTGCATGTCGCCCGAGGCGATCTCGGTTCCGCTGTCGTGCTTTATCGCAGGCTCGCTCGCCTGAAGCCTTGCATGCTAACGGTTTGGGGTAACCTTGGTTTGGTCTTGCTTGAGATGGGTGATCCGAAGGCAGCGGCCGATGCCTATTGCCATTTCGCGCGTCTTGCCCATGGACGGCCTTTGGACCAAGAGGGAAACGACCCTTTCCCGCACCTTCCTGTCAACCCGATCACCACTTTCAACCGAAGAACAGCTTGGCATCGTCTGGCCTTTGAACGTGAACAGCTAAGGTTTTTGCGCGCTGTCGATGAGCTTCCGGCGGAGTATGAACGGGAGGTCGCGGCGTACGATCGAATATTGGGAAAATTATCTGACGCCGAGCGCACCGCTATCTCCCTCGAGCTGTCGGAACCCGACCATGCGTCCATTTCTCGAATGCACGATCGTCTCCTGTACCGTGCGTCCACTGGTTGGTCGAACGTAATGGCGCTAAATCCAGAACTCGACTGGTCTGGGCTCCAATCGGATTATTTGGCTGATGATCCTAGGATCATCGTTGTTGATGATTTTCTTAGGCCAGACGCCCTAGTGGCGCTCAGACGGTTCTGCCTCCGGTCGACCATGTGGTTCGAATTGAAGGGGGCCGGCTATCTCGGTGCCTATTTTCGAGAGGGCTTCAACGATCCCTTATTAATCCGAGTTGCAGAGGATCTCGTTCATTTTCTGCCCGGAATACTAGCGGGACATCCGTTACGCATGATGTGGGCATATACTTATGAGCAATCCATGCAGGGCATCAACCCGCATGCGGACTTTGCGAGAGTTAACGTCAATTTTTGGATCACGCCGGATGAAGCAAACCTGGATCCAGAGACGGGCGGCCTGTTGATTTACCGCCGCCCGGCGCCCAAGGATTGGACCTTTGACGAATACAACGCCGCACCGCGTGCTCGGATCATGGAACACCTTGGCGAGGAGGCGACCCGTCCAATTCGCATCCCACACCGTCAAAACCGCGCGGTGATCTTCGATTCTCGACTGTTTCACGAGACGGATAACTTGTCCTTCCGGCAAGGGTTTGAAAATCGTCGGCTCAACGTCACCATGTTGTTCGGACGACAATGATCTTAGAGTCTGGACAGAGGATTTTGCGGGCCTATAAACGTTGCGCCCGAAGCCTCGAAGGGCACGCATAGGGGATGACCACACGAAGATGAAAACAGGAAAACCGACTCGTGCTTTTACTCTCGTATCACTTTTTCTGATCTTTGTGACCGGATGTAGTGAGGAAGTGAACCCAATGCTCGGTAGTTGGCAGGGCACGATTACCGATGAACAGCGTGTCTCGTTGAAGATTGTGAATGATCTATCCGGTGACCGATTGGAGATCGTGTTTACTCAGGCCAGTGCAGTCATTAATGGCACGACCATGGCGGTCGTTTACAAACAGAATGAGGACGTTTATTTCGTAAACGAGGTAGGTACCAACCGCACTATGAACGCTCGGTTCAAGCGAGCTGATGAAATAGAACTCCGCATCCCACACCACTTTAAGCGGGAGATCCTCTCCTTGAAGTTGACGCGCCTGACCGGTAATTAGCGCGTACGCCTCCCGTTATTGCAACGAGCCTACGATAGCGCCCGTGGGTGTCTAGAGCCAACGAGATTGTAGTCCTGATGTCACATATCAAGATCTATTTTGAACAGGTTGCGCAAATCGCGGCGCGAATCGATCATACCGAGATCGAGCGTATGGCCGACGCTCTTGATGCCGTCCGCGCGCGTGAGGGCCGCCTGTTTTTTCTTGGAGTAGGCGGTAGTGCTGCCAATTGCTCTCACGCCGTTAATGATTTCCGAAAATTGTGTGGGATCGAGGCTTATTCGCCTGTCGACAATGTAGCCGAACTCACTGCGCGGACTAATGACGAAGGGTGGGAAACTGTGTTCGCGGCGTGGCTCAGGACCAGTCGTGCGAACGAGAAGGACGCGGTGTTTGTTTTTTCGGTCGGGGGCGGTGATGCGGAGCGCCATGTGAGTACAAACATCGTGCATGCTCTAGACGAAGCCAAGCGGCGCGGTATGACAATACTCGGGGTTGTCGGTCGTGATGGTGGGCAAACGAAGAAGGTTGGCGATGCCGTGGTTGTGGTTCCAGTGGCCGATGATAGGACCATTACGCCGCACAGCGAGGCGTTTCAGGCGGTGGTATGGCACGCCTTGTCCTGTCATCCGAAATTGATGCGCCAGGAAAACAAATGGGAAAGTTTGTCCTGATTGAAACGACGCTATCACATATCGACTGAAAACCCAAGACGTCGCACAACATCGAACAACGCAGTGTTCCT
>PBMU01000066.1 GCA_002722775.1 Rhodospirillaceae bacterium | reverse complement strand
TTCGCGCGCAGCGGTCGACGCGGGTTACGTTCCAAACGACTATCAAGTGGGCCAGACTGGGAAAGTGGTGGCACCCGAGCTCTATATCGCTGTCGGCATTTCCGGTGCAATCCAGCATCTCGCTGGCATGAAGGACAGCAAGGTGATCGTAGCAATCAATAAGGATGAGGAAGCGCCGATTTTCCAGGTGGCCGATTTTGGCCTGGTGGCCGACCTGTTTAAGGCTGTGCCCGAGCTCAACGAAGAACTTGCCAAACAGGGCTACGGTTCCTGAGCCTAGTGCAGCGGCCATGCGCCTTCGGGGGGATTGATGAATGGTCCAATTTGTTGGCATCATCGGCGCGGGCCAAATGGGATCCGGCATCGCGCATGTATGTGCCTTATCCGGACTGGATGTTTATATTTTAGACATGCACGAGGTCGTTCTGACGGAAGCTCTGGTCTTAATCAAACAAAATCTGGCGCGCCAGGCTAGTAGAGGCACAATTACGGAGGAAGACGCCTCCGCATCTGTATCACGGGTCTCGGCTGGCACAGATTTTGCGGCATTCTCGAATTGTGACATCGTGATCGAGGCCGCGACCGAGAACGAGGAAGTAAAGCGTAAAATCTTCAAAACGCTTGTTCCAAACCTTTCGGATACTGCCTTGATTGCCACTAACACCTCGTCAATCTCCATCACGCGGCTGGCCGCGACTACAGACAGGCCCGGCAAGTTCATGGGCATGCATTTCATGAATCCAGTGCCAGTGATGCAACTAGTCGAACTGATCAGAGGCATCGCGACCGAGCAGGACACATTCGAAACCGTTCGTGATCTTGCCGAACGATTGGGCAAAACCGTCGCTGTGGCCCAGGATTTCCCAGCCTTCATTGTAAACCGCATACTACTCCCCATGATCAACGAGGCGGTCTATACACTTTACGAAGGCGTCGGAAACGTACGGTCGATAGACACCGCTATGAAGCTCGGCGCTAACCACCCCATGGGACCGCTGGAACTCGCCGACTTCATAGGGCTGGACACCTGCCTGGCCGTGATGCACGTGCTCTATGATGGGTTGGCCGATTCTAAATACCGGCCCTGCCCTCTCTTGGTAAAATATGTCGAGGCCGGTTGGCTTGGACGCAAGTCAGAGCGCGGCTTCTACGACTACTCCGGCGATGACCCCGTCCCTACTCGATAACACACTACCCATTAACGAATATTCTCGAAGAAAGCCTTCAACAAGTCGGACGCTGCAGTCTCGCGCACACCGCCAATGACCTCCGGCCGGTGATTGCAATTCGGTTGCTCGAACACGCGCGCACCATGTTCCACACCACCCGCCTTCGGATCGTAAGCTGCGAAGACCAAGCGCCGGATACGCGCCAAAGCTATCGCCTGGGCGCACATGATGCATGGCTCGAGCGTGACGAACAAATCACAATTGACTAACCGAGGCCTTCGGTATTCTTGGGCAGCTTCACGGAGCGCCAAGATCTCCGCGTGAGCTGTAGGATCGGCGTTCGTTCGGACCAAATTATGCGCCCGCGCGATGACCGTGCCCTGGTGGGCGTCAATGACCACCGCGCCAACCGGCACCTCACCAACTGCGGCCGCACGTCGCGCCTCCTCGAATGCCACGTCCATGAAGGTTTCTAGCGCGTCCAACTTCATTCGCGGGCCTCGACCCTGAGTTTGGAAAGCGGTGTGGCGAGCCGCGCACGCCGCCATTCCGGGATCCGGTACTGCCAACCATCAACCCGACGTTTAATCATTGCTGCCCGGTTTCCGGCTGCTTCTAAGCTGCCATGGTCGGTTTCCACAACGCCCGCTGAGACCTCGATCCAAGTTTCCTTGCCGGGTTTTGCGAAAACAAGGGTGATAGCGAGGCCGTCAAAAGTGGTCACGACTAATTTCGTCACATCATCCGAGAGACCCATGCCTGCACTGGGTGCCACATCTTCGAAGGTCATCTTGGAAAGACCCCCGAGCATGGTCTGCACCGCGTCAGTGTTGACCGATTTACTACCTTCAGGGGTAATCATCTGGAACTCTGCCAAAGGGCTATGACGGACGATGCGATACCCTATTTTACCGGCTACCATAATGGTTACGGTAGCCACCTCGTCTCTCGTGAGGTCTATCACTGCTTCGTCCAGCCATCCCATTAACTCGGCGGGCAGGTCGACACCCCCGCTAACAAGCCAGGCCCGCTCACCACCGGGCGCGCGAATAAAAGTACCATACCTTGCCGTGCCTATTTGTCTCGATACACGTTCGCCAAGAATGGTCTCGGCCAGAACGCGGCCGCCAGTCGTCTCGAGCCGCACCAAGGCAGAGTTTGCATTTGGCATGTCCGGGGCCTCGACACCGATCCAAGCAAAACGTTCCGGCAGGGTCGTCTTAGCTTCGACCAGACGCATATCAGCGAGTTCGGTGACTATTTCGCGCACCCGCCGTTTGGAGACCCAATAATCGTGTTTATCTCGCGCAATCCAACGTCCGTCATCACCGCGCACGAAGACAAACCGGCCCTGCCCTGTAGTCAAGACGATGCGCGAGACCGCATCAGGATCACTGTACAAATCCGGAAACGCGACGTCGACGGAGCTAGGCGCACGAGTGATCTTCGGAGCCTGTAGCACGGAGACGGCGGCACCCATGACGGCTACCGCCGCTAGAATCAGAAGGATCAAAACACCGCGAGGGCTCACGACATGACTCTTTGATAACGCTGGGTCCGGTACGTTCGCCAACCAGCCAGAATCATTGCAAACGCTGCGACCAAACCAGGCATCAACCAGATGTTCAACCGGGTGATTGATGTCTCCAGTTCTGTCACCTCGCGACGAAGTTCAAATCGGACCTCACGAAGCTCCGCTCTCAGATTAAGCATCTGGGACCGCGTGTCTTCGATCGAAGACTGCTGTTGCGTTGTCAGGATCAAGCCCTGGCCCTGATTACCCCTCTGGAGGCCCGTGATCCTATCCTGTAGTTCTCGTATCTTATCACGAAGCGCGTCTTCCTTGGCGCGATAGAGCTGCTCAGCACGTTGTTCCATCTTCCTCAACACCGTGAACCCCCGATGCACCACCCCGCGCCCGCGGAGCCCGACCATGGCCGAGGATCCGTGCAACGTATCAAGTGCGTTCACGACGAAATCGGCATTGTTAGCGAATGGCACAGCCAGCGCCTGACCTGCCATCGGCTGGGATTCAATCCATGTATCATCCACCAGGAGGTCAGAGTCCGCTACCAGAATCAGGTTAACTGGCCCCGTCGACTCTGTTCTGTGTGCTTCGTCTAGTCCAAGTTTCTCCATACCTTTTGGCGGGCCGCTCGGAAATGCAGACTGGACGAGCCCTGTCACCCTTGCAGCTATCACACGGCGCTCGCCCTCCGGTTCGAATGCGGCCAGAATTTGAGTTGGATCAGGCGCGTATTCGACCTTGGAAACATCGATCAATCCCGTGTCCACACTTGTCTGAATTAGGGTCTCCATACTTGTGGTCGCATCCGACACTTGGCGGATCTCTCCAGCTGTTCGGAATTGCATAAGGCCCAATTGCGCGGTGGTCAGATCGTTCTTCGAGAAGGCCTTTTCACCAAGTTCAAACCAGGCGAGATAGTCGGTGACAACGATTCGGTCATCGCGCTGCATTCGGACCTGCAGGGCGCCAGGCCTATCCCCCACGACCCGACGCGCAGGAATTTTCACACCCCAGCTCTGGAGCAACGGATCTAAGGCCTCAACGCTGGATCGTCGCGGTTCAGGTACTCCAGCTTGACTCCCTGCCGCCAAGAACTCCGAGAACGGGTCAATGAAAGCAAGCACTCGGCCACCACGCATAACGAATTGATCCAGCGCATAAAGGGCCGGCTCGTCTAACTCGCCGGCCTCAGCCAGCCAAATGATGTCAATATCCTCGTCGATCGACACTATCCGCCCGAACAGTGGGCGGACTTCGAAAAATCGCTCGACCGAATCCAACACAGCCCATGGAGGGGTCCGGGTTGTCCGGTCACCATGAATCGGTAGGTCACCCATGAGACCTATTACGGTCTTCTTCGGTATAGCCAGGTCATGCACCAGTCTCGTCAAGTCGTATTCCAGGAAAGTCGCCCGCTCGGGTGGGAGATGCGGGAGAACGTAGCGCCCATTGGTACTGTTGGTGCCGCCGATGCCAAAGAAGACCTCCACGCCCTGGATCACGTCCGGAATTCCTTGGATCCCATCCGCTACCGCCAAATCCTCTTCCACCGAGAAGGCCGCCGGATCCACCCTTTCTATTCGGATCATCCCCTTCGAAAGTCGCGCGTATTCTTGGAGGAATTCATGAACATGCTTGGCATGTGCTAAATAGTCGGGTCCCAACGCCTCGAGGGTATCACTAACATAGAGCCTTAGTTTGATAGGTTCTTTGATTGACTGCAGTACGCTAAGCGTGCCCTCGCTAATGGAATAAATCCCGTCCTGTGTGAGGTCAATTTGTGCATTTCGTAGTAGGCGGTCGACCCAAATGTTGAGCGCGACAAAAGTCACGATGGCGAGCAATCCAGCCAAAACAGAAACTCCACGCCGATCAGAGCGCCCTACTATCGACATCAAATCACCCGGTCTTCCGGTATTCGATAATCACAATATTCACCACCAGTCCGGCCCCAATCAGGGATAGAAAATAAACGACATCGCGTAAATCAATCACCCCGCGAGAGATAGCCTCAAAATTCCGAAGCATGCTCAATTCCGAGACCGTCGTGACAACCCAAGCGGGCGCCCAACCGGCAAAGGCTGATTGCACGATCTCGAACCCGCTCACCATCATAAGGAAACACAAAGTGGCGGCGAGCACGAAGGCGATTACTTGGTTGGCAGTCAGCGCAGACGCGCAGGCGCTGACCGCTAGGAAACCTCCAGCCATCAGCCAACTTCCTATATATGAGGCGAAGATCACACCGTTATCCGGATCGCCTAGGAAGTTGACGGTGATCCATATCGGCAACGTGAGACCCAAGGTAATACCAGTAAAGATCCAGGCGGCGAGGAACTTTCCAAGGACTGCCTGGGCGATCGTAAGCGGAAGAGTCATCAGAAATTCGATCGTCCCCGTCTTACGTTCCTCCGCCCACAATCGCATACCGATTGCTGGCATCATCAATAGATAAAGCCATGGGTGATATTGGAAGAACGGTTCGAGATCGGCAATACCACGACTTAGAAACCGACCGAAATGAAAAGTCAGCCCACCAGCCATAGCAAGGAATACCACGATAAACACATAAGCGAGCGGTGCGCCGAAATAGGCGCCGAGTTCCCGCCGAATGATCGCTACCAGAGGCCTCACAACCTGTCCTCCTGCCTGCCGTATTCTTGTTTCGCTACCACGAGAGTTCAAAACATATCATCGCCCACAGTGATCCCGCCGAAGCGTTACGACAAATATTCGCTCTCGATTATAGTTCCGGACATAGTGGCCGAACTTCCTCACTGTGTGATGACAAGTGGCGTGATGTAGCAGATAAGCATAGGAAATCAACGCCACGCGCGCCCATGCCGTCAAGAATCCCCAGTTACACAAATATAGGTCGTCAAGAAAATGCTTTATCACAGACCGTCGCGCGTACCATGTTCACCGACCGAGCCAGTTCCGGTCCACTTTCAGCTGCCTTAGAAAGATGGAGTTCGGCCTCTACATGGCGCCCTTGTGCACGAAGCACACGACCCATCCAGAACTGCAGTTGCGGATCCGAAATCCCCTTTTCGATCAAACTCATAAGCATAACTTGCGACGCGTCGAACCGACTTGCATTGAATAGCAATGTCGCCAGCATGAACCGTAGATCGACACTTTCCGGCGCACCTCGAACCGCTTTCTCGAGAAGCCGCAAGACCCATTCGAGGTCCCGCACACGTAAACTGGCCTCGGCTAATGGGCGATAGTCCTGAAAAAGGCCCGGGTTCAATACTACCACCTTCGACCAGTATTTTGCCGCTTGTCGCCAGGATTGACGGTTGAGGGCCCGTATTGCGAACATTCTCAGCGCCGCAACATGCACTGGATTGAGAATAAGGACCCGGACTACCCAATCATACCGTGGAGGACCTGGGTCCCGCCGGCGTGACAAAGTGAGAAAATCGCTAGCGATCCCAGCGTCATCAGGTGATAGTGCTAGCGCACGACAAATACAACTGAAAGCAGCCTCTGTCTGGCCAGCCCTATCGTGTTCGGCCGCGCATCGATGCAATACGCTGGCACCGTTAGATTTGTCGTTCACCTTCCCCCACTCTCGGTTCGAAGCCGATAGACCATTGGCGCAACACTTTCGATCAACGGGAATTCAGCTTCTTTGGCGTGGCTATACACAGCACGCACAAGATTAGTGAACGTTGCAACATCCATTCCTGCTTTGTTGGCTTGACGCGTGGTGTTTTTGATGGCGACAAAACTCGATGAACCGCTGCGATCCGTTTCGCGACTAATCCGTTCGCTCAATCGAACCAATGACTGCGCCACCCGCCGCGCGGCAGTTTCGTTCTCGTCGACCAACAAATGGTGCAAAAGCATAGCTTGAAAGGCATGTTGCTTCCCCGACGGCGCTGCAGTGTCCCGTTGCTCTGCTCCCGCCGCAGCATATTTCAAGGCAACCTCTACATCCTCGAAAGTGCAATTCACCAGATTTGCCAGGAAATGCCTGGAAAAGGGGTCCTTGCCTGGAGAAAGGTTCGCGCTTGGAACCCCGAGCAGATAAGCTTCCAATCCGGTGGTCGAACTCGTATGCACCAAAGCTCGAGAGGCCGCTATCCATGATAGGTGGTCGGTCCCATCCACGATTTTAACGTGATCCAGTCCGCCCAAATTGTGGTGCCAGGTGCCGCTTGCCTCTGAGGGATGAGGGCGAATAACCAACCGCCTCGTGCTGTACTCCGGCCACCGGCGTATGAACTGGATTATCAACTTGAGGTTTTGATGTTCCCATTCAATCAGTTTGTCGAATTTCGCCAAATCCTCGGGGTTTTCGGGGTCGTAAACCCCGGCATCGATGCACCGCCGGTAGTAGTTGTACACGTCGATGTCGTAAGGATTGATTGAGGCATAGTTGGTGTTCACCAAAACAAATTCGCCATGACGTTCGCGGATACGAGCCGCCTCTACTCGAATTTTGTCGTCATGGGGCGGACGCAAGAGGTCGGCGCGCGGATTACCCGTCACCGATATGGAGGTTTCCGACGCGATACCCATGCAGCGCAGGAATCTTGCCAGGCTCTCTCCTTGCACGCAAAACAGGTCACAGAATCTGCCTACCTGAAAATCGAACAGATTCTCTCCATCGAACACCGCGAGACCGAATGCCTCCTCCTCGATAGAGGCAACCAAATGACCTGCCAACTTGGCTCGACGCATGTTCACTTTCTGTATGGAGTTACTACCCTTGAATAATACGACCCCTGGGTGGAGTCGGTCAAAGTTCTCGGCAAACCACCATTGTTGGCCAATCCAGACCTCTAAATTGGGAGCCAGGATCGCATCTCCAATCCTTAGGCGAGAGGAAAGCTCACGGAACCCTTCCTCGACCAGCAGATAGAAGTATCTTTTCGCCATCATCGCAGCTGGATGATAGTCCAAGAGCTTTGCAGCTGCAGGTTCGAACTCAATTGTAGGACAAAAACGGCTGACGCCGCGGAGATTGAATCAACAGCCCCTAAAATGTCGGTGTTACGATTAATCGGTTTCAAGCTTATCTTAGATAATCTCATTTTTTTCAGCCCCCTGATTATAATACTTTATCATCCAACAATTTTCTCAGCGTTCCGTAATTTTGCAACTCCAGTAGGTCTCGATTTACTCGAACAGCGTAGAAGGTCGACGCCGGGTCAGAGAGTGTCATATGGTTTGCTGGCTTATTTATTGTCCAACAGTTCCGGGCCCCAAATGACCCCAAAGCCAGGCACAAGGTTTCAATACAACATCGACGTGGTTGGCAGTTGCAATCTACGTTGCCCTTCCTGTCCGGTTGGAAATATGGGGGCCGCGGTGATGCCCAAGGGGCTTATGTCGAAGGCAACCTTGGCTAAAGTACTCGATAAGATTGATAGAGAACGCCCAGCCGAACGGATCATGGTCGGCCTTTACGACTGGGGCGAACCTACGCTCCACCCGCAATTGGCCGAAATGATCAAAATGGTCAAGGACGCTGGTTTCGAATCTCAGATTTCGAGCAACCTCAACGTCGATAATCAATTACGTGACCTGGTCAAGTCAGAACCAAACTCTTTCATCGTGTCGACTTCCGGAATGTACGACGCCACTTACGACGCGACCCATACAGGCGGTAGCGCCAAGATGCTCAAGTCCAACCTCTACAAGCTAGCCTGGTACAGAGACCGTTACGATACGAATACCGACTTCGTAATCTACTATCACCTTTACAAACACAACCGGGGGCGCGATCTATTAGCAGCACGGGAGATCGCCAAAGAACTTGGTTTCCGACTGGAGACTTTCGCGGCCTATCTATACCCGATGGAAAAAAACTTGGCCGCGATCGATGGTATACTTCCTCAGCACGACCAAGCCCTTGTAGACCTGCTGCTGCTCACGCCAGAGCAACGTATCAGACTATTGCGCAAAGCAGCCGCGAACACACCGGATCATCCAATGGTTCGCGACTGCTCTCACCGCACCGGCAAAATGTCGATCCGCTTCGACACAAGCGTTCCATTATGCTGTACCGTCTATGATCAATCCACCGACGTCGCACAATCGTTCCTCGACACTCCGCACGAAGATATACAGACCGCCAAATACAATCGTTCGATTTGCGCCCAATGCATGGGCAATGCATTGCATATCGTCGCCCGGATTCATGGAGACAACCCGGACTAACCAATCATCATAGGGCCAAAGCTATGTTAAGTTTGCCCGGAGACTTGGTCATTGGCAGTTCAATAATTTTTCAGACCCTTTGTCCATGCCGCAGTGAGCGACATATATTCTATCTGCGTCCGTAGATATCCTCGTAGCGAAGAATGTCATCTTCACCAAGATAGTCGCCAGACTGCACCTCGATTATCACCAGTGGATCATCGCCTGAATTTTCAAGCCTATGCACCCAACCAAGCGGTATGTCGATCGATTGATTTTGCGACAGATAAACAACCTCTAGATTGTCCAGGTCCTTGCCTCTTGTGACCTTAGCCGTCCCACTTATCACCACCCAATGTTCTGAGCGGCGAGCGTGACTCTGCAAGGACAGCGAGGCCCCTGGTTTCACAGTGATGCGTTTGACTTGATGCGTTTCACCGAGATCAATCCCCTCGAAAATGCCCCAAGGGCGATGAACGAGCCCATGAGCCGTGGCCTCCCCCCTCCGTGACACCTTCAGCAACTCAACCAGAGTTTTCACATCCTGCGCGTGGGACATGCCGGCGACTAGAACCGCGTCCGAGGTCTCAGCAACTATAAGATTCTCTACGCCAACGGCTGTAACCAACCGGGAACCGGAACGAATCAGGCTATTGCGCACATCATGCAGCACGACGTCGCCAACAAGAGCGTTACCGTTAACATCCCTATCCATAACCTCCCAGAGCGCCGCCCAGGATCCAACGTCAGTCCATCCAGGGTCCACCGGTACTACCGCCGCTTTGTCTGTCTTCTCCATCACGGCGTAGTCGATCGAAATAGATGGCGCTGCACGAAAAGCCGTCACGTCGGGCCGTAGAAAATCCAAATCGCGTTTGGCGCCAATCAACGCTGCGCGGCATGCACTCTCTATGTCCGCAGCCAGCTCATGCAATTCTTTCAAAAATGCATCGGGTCTAAACAGAAACAGGCTCGCATTCCATAAATACTTACCCGAGGCAGTATAGATTTTGGCCGTCTCAAAGTCAGGTTTCTCAACAAATCGATCGACAACGTGACAACCCGGCGCGTCGTTTATTTCTTCGCCCATTTTGATGTGGCCATAGCCTGGCTCGGCACGGTGCGGATGAATTCCAAACGTCACAAGCCGTCCGCCCATCGCCGCCGTCTCACCAACCGCCACCGAATTCAACAGCTCTTCCACATCACGCACCACATGATCCGAGGCCAGCAACAAGACCAAGCCATCTAGATCTCGCTCAGCGACTTTCATAGCCGCCAAAGCAGCAGCCGGTGCGGTGTTCCGCCCTTCCGGCTCAAGAATAATGTCAGATGGAACAACCCCGATCCCACGCAGTTGTTCAGCGACGATGAAACGGTGCTCCGTATTGCAAATTATTATCGGCGCTGCGAACCGTTCAGAGCCAAGGAACCTTAACGCAGTGTCCTGCAGCATGGTTTTGTCACCGGCGAGGGCGAGCAATTGTTTCGGATAGAGTTCACGGGAAACCGGCCAGAGTCGTGTGCCAGAACCTCCAGACAGAATCACCGGGTAGATAATCGACATGGCCTTGTGTGCATCCTTGGGTTGACCGCCATCGCATGGAGATCCAGGCTCTAGCAGCAATTAAATTCCGGTGAAAGGGGCGACGATGATCGTTGTCTTCGGTTCCGTGAATGCGGACCTGTTTTTGAATGTCCCGTATCTGCCAAAGAGGGGTCAGACGGTTCTTTGTCCAACCTACGTGTTTCGTCCGGGTGGGAAAGGCGCCAATCAGGCCGTCGCAGCGGCGCGAGCTGGCGCCGAGGTGAAAATGATTGGTCGGGTAGGCACAGATCCCTATGCCGAACCTGTTCGCGCCGCTTTGCACCAAGCAGGCGTGGACGTCAATCTGATCCATCACTCGGAAACCATGACCGGAATAGCGGCCGTGATGGTCGAGGAAGGGGGGGAAAACCAGATCGTAGTGGCGAGTGGGGCCAATCTGCAAGCCAATGCCGAACAAATCCCGGAAGCACTTCTGTCGCGTGAAACTACTTTGGTGCTCCAGATGGAAGTTTCGCGCACCGAGACTGAGGCCGCAATCTGGCGTGCCCGCCAGGCCGGCTGCCGGATCATCCTCAATCTGGCACCGGTGGGAGACATCGACGAAGCCGCCCTTAGAGCATGCGACATTCTCGTGGTCAACGAAGGAGAGGCCCAGGGTCTTGCTGGTGTCTCTGACACGCCAGAAAATCATGCGCGAAGATTCGCGCACTATTACGCACTTGACAGCATCATTACTCTTGGGGGATCGGGCGCTATACTGGCCACGAAAAGCACCTTGTTCCGTATAAACGCGCTCGACATCGATCCTATCGACACCGTGGGCGCCGGGGACGCGTTCGTCGGCGTGCTGGCCGCAAGGTTAGACACTGGCGCCCAAGTCCCCTGCGCGCTTCGTCAAGCGTCAGTAGCGGCCGGCCTCACTTGCCTTCACGAGGGAGCGCAATCGGGACTTCCGACCATGGCCGAAATCAACGCTGTTATCGCCCAACTTGATCCAGCCAAGCCAATCGACTGACCCAACAGAAACTAAGGATCTATTCGATGCCAATTATTAACAGAATCGCCGATTATCACGCTGAGATGACTAAATGGCGGCGTGAACTACACCAGAACCCCGAGACCGCCTTCGAAGAGTTTTGGACATCGAACTTCGTCGCCGAGCGGCTCGAAAGTTTCGGAATTGAGATTCATCGAGGCCTCGCTGGCACAGGCGTTGTCGGCGTACTAAAGGGCCAGATAGACAGTGGACGCAAGATCGCGCTCCGCGCCGATATGGACGCACTCGATCTGACCGAAGCCAACGGGTTCGATCACAAGTCGCAAAACCCGGGGAAAATGCATGGCTGCGGCCACGATGGACACACGACCATGCTATTGGGAGCCGCCAGATATTTAGCCGAGACACGGAACTTCGACGGGACCGTCTATTTCATCTTCCAACCCGCCGAGGAAAACGAGGGCGGCGGGCGCGTGATGGTCGAGGAAGGTCTTTTCGAGAAGTTTCCCACCGAATCAGTCTGGGGCATGCACAACTGGCCCGGCATGTCGGTCGGCAGCTTTGCTGCCAGGCCAGGACCCATGATGGCAGCCTACGACATGTTTGAAATCGACGTCACCGGAGTAGGTGGACACGGCGCGATGCCGCATCTGGGTGTAGATCCTGTCCTGGTAGCTTCGCAGATCGTCGTGGCATTACAATCGATCGCCAGCCGCAACATCAATCCCATGGACTCGGTTGTGGTTTCGATTACTCAGATCCATGGTGGGGATGCCTATAACGTCATCCCGCAGGAAGTAAAACTCGCCGGGACGTGTCGAGCCTTCAATCCCAAGACACACGATCGGATCGAGCCACGCATGCGCCAAATATGCCAGAGCGTCGCCCAGGCTTTCGGCGCATCGGCTGAATTGCGCTACGAGCGCCGCTATCCGCCGACCATCAATTCGGAGGCCGAGACCGAAAAGGCGGCCGCCGTAGCAGCCGACATTGTCGGTGCGGAGAACGTGGTACGCGACCCTGAACCCTGTATGGGTTCCGAGGACTTCGCCTTCATGCTTCGCAAAAAACCAGGTTCATATGTGTGGATCGGCAACGGGCCAGCGGGACCTGGCGAACAGTTGCACAATCCAGGCTATGACTTCAATGATGAGATCCTGCCGCTTGGGGCGAGCTATTGGTCTAGGTTGGTTGAGATGGAACTCCCACGTACGGATTAGCGGGGCTCATGCCTGGCAGGTCGCGCTGTAGATCCAAGTTTCCCCACGACGCTCAGCATACACATCGATTGCTCGGTCGTAGCGCGTGTAGCAGGAGAATAATGGCAATGTGACGAAGTTGGTCAGAACGAATGAAACCGTATTGTTGCCATAAAGCGTTCCACTAACACAAAGTTTGCGAGACTTATTGCGCGAAAGACGGAAGGTCGCGCGCTCGCGCGATTTGAGTTGGACCCGTCCCGTGATAGTGAACGGTGCACGGTTTCTCACAATGATACATATATCGCCAGTGCTACCCTCGCCTGGCGGTGGACGCACCTCGCGATGATTCATAACCGCCGGTTCCGGGTTGTCACAACCCGTGAGTAACACCAAAATCACGGCAAAGGGTAACAGGGTCAGTTTGCACAACATTGGAAAAAAAAACTTAAAGCATTTCACAATCATGATGAATCGCCTCTAGCCGTTGGGTGGCGTGGATCAAGTGCTACCTGAAGACCGTCGCCCAACAGATTGAAGGCAATCACAGTCAAGAATATAAGTACGCCCGGCCAAACTGCGAGTGCCGGCGCTTCCGAGATAAGGTCCTGAGCGCCCGTGAGCATGTTGCCCCAACTTGGCACTGGCGGCTGAACCCCGAGGCCAAGGAAACTTAACACACTTTCGACCAGAATAACGTTACCAACCGTCAAAGTCGCCGCCGTCAGAATCGGCGAGGCGGCATTCGGCAGTATGTGGCGCAGCATTATCCTAGTCGCTCCAAATCCCTGGGCCCGAGCTGCCTCGACGAAGGTGCGGTGGCGGATGCTAAGCGTGGCGGCGCGCGCCAGTCGCGCAACGGTGGGCCAACTAACCAACGTGATAATTGCGATGATTCGATATACGGAAAATGACTCCGACATCGCCACCGCCTCAGGAAAACCGAGCTTGACGGGGTCGACGGCCGCCAGAACGATCAGCAGGGGCAATAACGGTAGAGAGATCACCCCGTCGGCGAATCGCATGACGGCAGCGTCAATCCTCCCACCATGATAACCGGAGATCAGGCCCAAAACCGAGCCTATCAAAGCCGATGCCAAGGCCGCCGAGATGCCGACGAAAAGCGAAATTTGTCCGCCATGAAGCAGGCGCAGCATCAGGTCACGACCCAGCTCGTCGGTGCCTAGCCAATGAATGGGGTTGGGTGCCGCGAGGCGAGCGAACAGGTCGACCTCCTCAGCATCTAGTCCGAGCCCAGTCTCTATCGCCGGTGCGAATGCGATTAGGATGGCCATAGTGACCAGAACGACCAAGCTGACTAAGGCTAGCCGGTGACGAAGGAACCGTCTCCAAGACATATCGAGATTCCGGGCCGACGCCATGCCTCTCAACCCCTCCGCTCGACCCGGTAGGTGATCCGGGGATCTAGCAAGGCATAAGAGATGTCGGCCAGGATGTTGGCAGCAAGCGTGACGACCGTTGCAAGAAGCAGACCCGCGAGCGCCAGATTATAGTCGTTGCCCATCACCGCGTCGTAGATCGTCTTGCCCATGCCGAGCCAAGCGAACATGGTCTCGGTTACCAACGCACCAGAGAACAGAGAACCGAAATCGAGCGCTGAGATGGTAACCACAGGCAAGAGCGCGTTTCTAAGTGCATGCTTCCAGACTACCTTATATTCTGCCACCCCTTTAGAGCGCGCAGTGCGCACATAGTCCTCCCGCATCACCTCGATCATCGCAGCACGAGTGTGCCGCGTGTATCCTGCGATCCCCGCAAAAGCGAGTGTGAGAACCGGTAGGACCATATAATGAGCGCGATCCAACAATCCGCCATCGCTGACAGTCGCCATGCCGCTGGCAGGAAACACTCCCAATCCGACCGCGAACAAAAGGATCAGCAGCAGAGCCAACCAAAACGGCGGGATAGAGACGCCCGCAAAGCACACAAGGTTGATCAACTGATCTGTCCAAGAGCCAGGCCACCGCGCAGCGTAAATACCGATCGGGATGGCGATCGCGAGCGAAAGGACCAGAGCGACGACCATCAATACGAGAGAATGGGCCAACCGAGGCACCAACACTTCCAACACCGGCCTCGAGAACAACCGAGAGTATCCGAGATCACCAACCAACACCCTCTCGAGCCAATTTGCGTAACGCTCCATGATCGGGCGATCGACGCCTTGCAACGCCTTCAAGCGGGCCACATCCTCAGCCGTCACATCCGGATCAGCTCCGATCATAAGATCGATCGGATC
This sequence comes from Rhodospirillaceae bacterium, assembly GCA_002722775.1. Taxonomy (GTDB): domain Bacteria; phylum Pseudomonadota; class Alphaproteobacteria; order Thalassobaculales; family Thalassobaculaceae. The sequence continues at coordinate 16,717 of PBMU01000066.1, read as the reverse complement.
CCCCGGCATCAGTCCGAGAAGAACGTAGATGAGAAACGACATTACCAAGAGCACTAATGCTGATTGGGTCAGCCGACTGACAATGAATCCTACCATCTTTTGTGTTTTCCGGCCAAGATCACGAGATCACACAACGCTCACTCTACACGCCACTCCTCGATCCAGTTTGTCGTGGTTACAAAGTGTCCTGTGGGGCGGACACCTTTCAGCCATTTTGGTAAAATGAATGTGTCAGTCCGGAAATAGAGCGGGATAGCAGGGAGGTACTCGGCATAAATACGTTGTATTTCGCCCCAAAGTGCGCCCCGCTTCTCACGATCAAGCTCAATCTCGACCGCATCGATAAGCCGATCCATCTCGGCGTTCTTAAAGCCAGTGTAGTTTTGCCCGGCCCAATTGTTGGCCTTCGTCGGTATCGAGTCCGAATGCAACGTCGTGCGCGGCAGGCTTTCCGGTGCCGACAACCAGGCGAACATCGCAAGCCCAGTGAACTTGCGTTTCGAAATGGTCTCGCCGAACAACACACGGGCCGGTTGGTTGCGGATGCGCACTGCAATACCAACCCTTTTCCAATAACTCTGCAAGACCTGTTCAACGAGTTCTCGCACGCGGTTACCGGCCGTTGTCACGATCTCTAGCCTAAGCGGCTGCCCGGCTGCATTATGGCGCACTCCTTCGTTCATTACGCTCCAACCGGCCTCATCCAGTAGTACTTTTGCTCTGTCTGGGTCGTAGACATACTTGGGAATATCGGGGTCATAGATCCAGTCGAGCGGATGCACGCTGCCGTGGGCCACTGGCTGTTTTCCGGCAAAAAGTCGGTCGCTGATCGCTTGACGGTCGATCGCGTGGACCAGAGCGCGACGGACCCGAATATCGGCTAAAATTGGGTTATCTAGCATCAAATCTATGTGCTCATAGATCAGACCCGGCTTGTGAATGATTTGGTACTCCGCGCCGTGACGCTTTTCAAATGCAAGTGCCTGGTCGAGCGACAGCCCTGCTTCCCCGGCGATATAGTCAATTGCGCCGGATAGGAGGTTAGCCTCCAGTGCTGCCGTCTTTTCGATCGTGCGGACCTGAATCTCATCAAAAGTCGGACGCTTTCCACGCCAGTGGGCGTTGCGCTTCAAGACGATGTATGAGCCCGGCATCACTTCCGTGATCCGATAAGGTCCATTATAGAGGCCCGGGTTAGTCGGGTCCGTCTCGTAAAGTGTACGGCTGCGGTATTCCCGAGGAACCGAGAAGGCCTTTTGTTCAAGATGAAATGGCAGAAGTTGGAAACCGTTTAGGGCATAATAGCGATAGTCGAGCTTTCGGCTGACTATCGTGAAAGTCTTGTCATCCTGAACCTCGATGTTGGTAATGTCTTGAAACGATCGTAAGTCAGCAACGCCGGTCTCAGGATGCCGACCGACATGCCAGGTGAAGACAAAATCCCTGGTGGTTACTGGCACCCCATCTCCCCAGAAAATGTCGTCGCGCAAGGTGAAACGGGCTCGCACGCCCTTCTTGCCGGTCTGCTTGCCATCGTCGTCCAACAAATCGAACGCTTCAGCACGCCCGCTTTCGAAGGTAGCGAGTTCGGTGCATAGCTGACAAAACGATTCCCAATCATTTCCGATGCTGGAGACGGAACGACGCGCCATGGCCAGTACGAAGGATTTGACCAGCATCGAATCAATAATCGGGTTCAGAGTGGAGGGAAACTGATTGATCCCTATCACAAGTCTGTCGCGGGCCTGAGCTATAGTCGCATTGCCGGCCCACACCACGATAACCGTAACCAATACCGAAAGCAGGCGGCGCACCGTCATGCGTGTCTCCGTTGCCTAGACGGAACTTCGTTGATTAACGCGTCAGGTGAGCGGGATATCCAGGATATTCCTCTTAAAGGGTGTTCGCGCGCAGATCCGATCATACCACGATTCAAGATTCGCAAATGTTGGACGATCAGCGATCAACGAGAAATATCGGTAGACCATGATCGAAAGCGGAATATCGCCCATGGTGAAGTCATCGCCCACCATGAAAGCGTAGTCCGCCAGACGGTTGTCCATAATTTGCATTAGCGGGAGCATTGCCTTGCATCCAGCCTCGATCGCCTGTGCGTCGCGATCGGGCTTGGGCGTGCGAACTAAGCCCCAAAAAATCGGTAAGATGGCTGGGGCGACCGTGGTCTGTTGCCAGTCCATCCAGCGGTCTGCGTCGGCGCGCTGGCGCGGATCCGAGGGACGCAGACCACCGTTGTCATGCTTGGCCGCGAGATAACGGACGATCGCGTTCGATTCCCAAAGGATGAAACCGTCCTCTTCCATGGTAGGCACACGGGAGTTCGGGTTCATAGACTTGTACTCAGGGGTCTCCACTATCCCGAAGGCGCCGCCGGCATCAATGCGCTCGAAGGAGAGGCCCATTTCGTCCAGGGCCCATACAACCTTCTGGACATTCGAGGAGTTGTCGCGGCCATGAATCTTCAACATGTGTCTCTCCGTTAATGTTTCAGACCTCGATCGCCTGGCGCCTTTTCGCCCAGATATCGGGGTCATTCAGGAAATCTCGGACCTGACCCAGCTGGTCCGCCGTGTAACCACGGCTCTCGGCAATCGCGAGAATATCCCACCAAGTGCACAGTCCGTGGAGGGTTACGCCGCGGTCGGCGAGACTGATGACGCTTTCTGGGAAGTTTCCATAGTGAAAGACCACAAAACAGTGGGCGACGTCTCCACCTGCCTCGCGGATCGCGTCGATAAAGCTGATCTTACTGCCGCCATCGGTGGCAAGGTCTTCGACCAATAGTACTCTCGCGCCCTCCGGAAGGTCACCTTCGACCCGCGCATTGCGCCCGAAGCCTTTTGGCTTTTTCCGGACATAGATCATTGGTAGACCCAGCAGATCAGCCATCCAGGCGGCGAACGGGATCCCGGCCGTCTCACCTCCCGCCACCACGTCGAAGGTCTCCACCCCAGCATGGTGTTTGAGTTGTTCGACACCCATTTGCATCAATGCCGAGCGCGCGCGTGGAAAAGAGATGATCCGTCTGCAATCAACATATATTGGCGACAACCTTCCGGAGGTAAAAATGAATGGTTCTTCGGGGCGAATATGCACCGCTTCTATATCCAAAAGAATTCCGGCCGAGATCTCGGCCGGGGTCTTGCGGGTGTCTGGTGTAGGCGAACCCAACATCCTTCGTATCGCTTTTCTTGCGTTGCCAGTTATATTTTACAAGCTCGCTGCGCCCCTGATAGGTCGTAACTCTCGTTTCTTTAGAATGAGCCCAGGATGAAACGCCGATGCAATTTCTGAAGCGGCCGCGCGTTCATCGGATAGAGATTAGAGAAAGCGTCGATCTGTCGGCGTGAGACCGTGATCGGTTGCGTCATCACCGTCCAGCTCACTACTTCTGAACATGGCGGTGTCGTGAGCGAACCAGCATAGCGAAAATAGGTGCGTTCGTGAGGCAACAACGTGTCTGGTTCAATGAAGGTATCGACCTTGCGATTCCCTCCATCCACCGGAACATTCTGCCAGATGGTGTTGATCGTCTGACTCTCTAGACCTTCGGTCATGAAAACACCAAGCACACCAAGACTGCCATCCGTCATCTTGTGCACGAAATGTAATTCCATTGGGAATGATTCACCAAACAGCGTGTGTTCGCTGGGATGGTGGAAATGGAACTGCAGAAGATCAAATCGTTTACCGTCAAGCACCATGAAGCTCCCAGACTGAACATTGACCTGGATGGTGTGCCCATTGTTCAGGATATCCAACTTGAAGGGCCTCCAAAATGTTTGCACTTCATCAAGTTGGGCCGGAATGCCGCCCCTGAGATCTACCGGCGATTGCTGATGCCCGGTAGAACATGCGGCGTAGGACGGATCGAGATTCCCCCAATGCTCCGGGCCTCGGGGGCCTTCGTATCCCCACTTTTCCGCAGCATGCGCGTTGCAGAGTGGACAGGTCAAGATTGCACCCGAGCCAAGCATCTTTAAGACTGACCGGCGTTTCATGTCTGAACTCCTTAAACTCCCGGTCTGGATCCTCCGACAGGTCCACCACTTGGTCAACTACCCTGAGTCATTCGCCAGCCAAAATCAGCCTAGCAACTTGTTCCACATCCAGATCGTCTGCCGACCCATAATGAACTTGAACACCTCGAACCAGAACCAATACCTCGTCCGCCACGCGCAATGCCGGACCGACGTTCTGCTCAGCCAGCAGAACGCCCACCCCGGTCCCCGCGATGGTGCGCACGGTAGTGAGCATATCGTCGACCGTCATCGGCGCGAGGCCAAGTGTCGGTTCATCCAACAAAACCAGGCGTGGGCCATTCATCAAGGCGCGCGCAATTGCCAACATTTGTTGCTGCCCGCCAGAAAGCGACCAGGCGCGATCTCCACGCTTTTTTGCAAGCGCCGGAAACCGGTCGAGCATCGCGGATACCCGCGTCCTACGTTCTCGCGCACCGCCGGCATTGGCAACAGCCAAGGTTTCCTCAACAGTCATCCCTGGGAACAGTCTTCGTCCCTCGGGGCAGTAACCGACTCCTAACCGGTAACGCGCCCGAGGGTTTTTCCCGCGGAGATCCATACCGTCCATACGCAAGGCCCCCGAAGATGGACGCTCAAAGCCCATAATCGTGCGTAACAAAGTCGATTTCCCAGCGCCATTCGATCCCACGATCGCAAGGACGACACCCGGACGAACCAGTAGATCGATGCCATCCACCGCTAGGATCCCACCACGCTCGACCTGCAAAGCCTTGATTTCGAGCAATGGTCTAGTCACCGACGCCCCTCCCCAAAGTAGGCCGCGATGGCCGCTGGATGACGGGCGACCTCCTCAGGTCGGCCCTCGGAAACGATTACACCCGACGCGAGACAAATGACCCGATCCGCCAGCGGTAATAGGAAATCCATGCTGTGATCAATCACCAAGATTCCAAGCCCAGCTTCAGCTAAGTTCTTGAGCCGGTTCGCGAGCCTCGCGCGCTCCGTCGGGGTAAGACCGGCTGCGGGCTCATCCAACATCACGACCGATGGCTCGGCGGCTAGCAACCGCGCCAGATCCAGATCACGTGCCTTGGCCGGCGGCAGTGTCCCCGAAAACTCAACGCCCCAGCCCGAAAGATCGACAAATGCGAGACACGATTCTGCCAGCCTTTGGGCGGTGGCATTGTCATGGTTGGATGACGTTGCCGCCAGCACCGATTCAAGAATCGTTAGGGTGGGGGTTGTGGCAGGGCTTTGAAAGCTTCGACCCAACCCAAGGCGTGCGCGTAAATGCGGTCCCATTGCCCCTATTTCCTGTTTGTCGAGAACCAATCGGCCTCGATCCGGGGCCACCAAGCCGGAAATAACATTGACGACTGTCGTCTTACCCGAACCGTTTGGACCTATCAATCCGACGATCTCGCCCGCACTAATCCGCAAAGATACTTTATCCAACGCGACGATACCGGCAAATCGCTTCTCCACATTGTTTATTTCAAGGCCATCGCTTGCCCGGCGTACAGCCGGTATGTTCCTATCGCTTGAAACATCAGTGTGTGGTTTGAAGTGGGGCTTTTCGCCTAACCAACGCTGGAACAGTCCAGCTAATCCCTGGGGAAGCAGAATTACCGCGAGAAGCAAAGCGGCGCCGTGCGCGATCAGATAGTTCGCCTCGAGAAAGCGGAACCACTCCGGCAAATGCACCAACAACACGGCGCCCAGGATTGCTCCCGCCGGGTGTCCCCGTCCCCCAACCACGGTCATCGCAAGAATTGTCACCATGACATGGAATTCAGCCACCGCTGGTGAGACCACGCCAACCGAATGGGCTTGCAGCGCACCAGCGACACCGCCCAATGCCGCGCTCGCCAGAAACAACGCCAAACGATGGGCGGCGGCATCGATTCCGATCGATGCTGCTGCCTCCGGCGCATCTCTCAAAACCGAGAGCCTGTGCGACGCACGACCCCGCAGCATCGCGGACACCCCAGTTACAGCCACTGCAAGAGTCCCCCAGACAAGCACCAACATGGCTTCCGACGACGAGAAAGACCGGTCCAAAATGCTCACTTCTGGAATCCCATACAAGCCGTTCGCCCCACCGGTCACATCAGTCCAGTTTACTGCCACCAACAGGACCACTTGTGAGATGCCGAGTGTGGCGAGTGCGAAGTAGTGGGATCCGAGGCGAAGCACCGGCAAAGCGACCACAAAGGCAAGCAAAGCGGGAACGATCGCCGCCGCCAGGAAACTTGCGGGAAAAGTCCAGCCAAAATGAATACCGAGCAGCCCAGTCGTGTAGGCGCCCAAACCAAAAAAACACCCTTGGGCAAGGGAAAGGGCGCCGATGCGTCCAAAAACGAGTTGATAGCCGAGTACAGCGAGGGCATAGATACCGGCCAGCGTCATAACGCGGCGTTCATAGTCGCCGGCTGCGAATGCGATGGCTGGTGGCGCAAATAGAAACACAGCTGTCAGAAGGAAGCCACGCTGTCCGGGATGGGTCACGTGCGCCTCTGTATCGATTCAGCTAGAAATCCGCTGGGTCGCAATAAAAGCACCAATAAGAGCGTCGCATAGAGCAATGCCTCGGCGACGACATAAGAGACCACGGCGGCCACCATGACTTCGAAGATGCCTATCAGAATCGCTGCGACTGTCGCCCCGTCCAAGCGCCCCCACCCACCCAAGGTAACCGCGATATAGGCCTTCAGCATAAAAACCCCGCCATCAGTGGGCGTCACGAAGAACTGGTTTGACAAGAGCATTCCGGCCGCCCCAGCAAGGGCCACTGCGAGGGCGAATGTCAGGCCAATCGACCTGAAACCATCGACACCGATCGCCTCAGCCATCTCTTGGTCCTGCGCCGTAGCCCGCAACTGGCGGCCAAACTGGGTCTGAAACAAGACGACCCTAGTGGTGCCTATTAGAAACGTGGCCGCGACGATGACCGAAATCTGCTGCAATGACACCCCGACCGAACCAAACGACACCATGCCCGCCTCTATCAGCGGGGGACCGTTTCTTGGATCGGGTCCGAAAGCCGCGTTGGCACCATGCTGTAACATCATTCCAAACGCGATCGTGCTGATGAATACTGAGACCGGCGGACGGTTTCTGAGGGGAACATACGCGAACAGAGAGAACAAAATACCGAGTGCCGCCATTGCAACCATGGTGAGCGGCAGGACCAGAACACCTAATCCCCACGTGGTCCAGGCCTCCGACTCAATCAGCCAATCAGCAAGGATTACGGCAACAAACCCACCAGTCATAACCAGGTCACCCTGGGCAAAATTGACTGCCCCAATCGCATTTATGACGAGCACGAAGCCTAGTGCGATTAGCGCGTAGGCCGCACCTAAGGCGATCCCGTTCACCAACAATTGTAGGATGGAAGCACTCACGTGCGACCCCAGGCTCGACGACTACAGAACGCCGTCCACATTGTGGTAGCGTTTGACCACCGTCGGTACCAGGGTCTCGCCGTCGTAACAGATGATAACGGCATCATGAGCCATATTGCCTTTGCCATCAGACTTATAGGTCATAGCCAAGCCTTCGAAAGTGTGGCCTGCTAGCCAATTGCGCACCTCCTGGGCAGAAGATGCCCCGTCCGCCAAAGCCGCTAGGACCATGTTGATCCCATCGTACTGGGCCATTGCAAAAGCGTCGGGATCCGTAGCAAATCGCTCGCGAAACTCTCTCGTGAATGCGGCGATCTTGGCCACGCTCTCGGAAACTGGCGAAGATGCGCTCTCGGCACAAACACCTTTTAAGTGAGCCGCTTCAAGCAACTTGGCCGTCGACGGCTGGTGCATTGCCGATCCCGCAACCACGGGCAGGTCGAGGCCGCTCGCGCGCGCCTGGCGGATCGCCAAAGCAGTTGGCGCGGAGTGCAAGTGTAGAAGAATCACGTCGGGAGCCGCTGCCTTTAGCTTGGTAAGGGCCGGCAGCATATCCTTGACCGACGGCGCCAGCGCTTCCTCGTAAACTAGGGGTGTCCCCATCTCCCTCAGCCGACGGGCGAGATGCACCCGTCCGCTCTGACCGTAGGCGGTGGTCTGATACAATAGTGCGGGTCGTTTAGCGCCCAACTCCCGAACCGCGTAGTTTGCATGGGCCACCTTGACTACAGCGTCTCCTGGGAAGAACCGAAAAATGTATGGATTGTTAAGTTCAGTCAGCTTCGCCGTACCGGACACTGTAACCAGTGGCAGGCCCGCTCGCTTCGCAACCGGCAACATGGCTAACATTTGAGTGCCGAATATCGATGCCGCCGCCGCAACCGGCTCACCACGGTCGAGCGCGCGGTGCAAAGCTGTGACAGCTTGTTCCGGCGAAGTGGCGGTGTCCAACACTTCATAAGTCGCCGACACGCCTTCTGGTGTGTTCTCTAACGCCTGTACGGCACCGTTGCGCTGTGCCGTTCCCTCTAGTGAGAGGAACCCTGTTAGCGGAACAATGATAGGAATATAGGCATCTTTAGCGCTTGCAGGCGAAGCTACGATTTGAACCAGGGTCGCAGTGCAAAACGTCGCACAAAGCATGAGGTGGCGGAACATGGCGTATCTCCTTGCATGCCTTTTCAGGCACAGTCACCAAAACGCCGGGTCCTCCATCGGCCCCGGGGCATGTTTCGCAAGAAGTTCCGCGCTAAGCCCCGTGACGGCTCCCTCCGCAGGTACAACCCAGGTCAGGTTCGATGGGTATGGTCTCAGCTTGGACGGATTACACCGTTCCGGAGCACCCCAGCATCACGATGGTGCGACTGTGAAACTGTCGTGACAGGATGTCAATGGTTACAACAGTCCGGATCAACGACATGCTTATGGAAGCGTTATTGTATCTGATTACTCCCTGTTCACGAAATGCGAGACGGCTCGGCTTCCTCCAGGAGTCCGTGGCGATTATCGCGCGTCACCGGCGTTGTCGGAACGCATGGACCCCTCATTTAGTCCGCAGCAAGCAAACCATACTCGAAGCGATGCGCCGCACGGTCGGCCAACACAGGGCCGTCATTCTCGGTGCTGGGCTCGACTACGATCTTCCGCTCACAGAACTCGCCGATCATTTCGACGAGGTGTTGCTCGTAGACCTCGTGCATAGCCCACGCATAAGACTGGCCGCTTGGCGCGCCCGAAATATCCGCCTTGTCACTCACGACGTCACTGAGTGCCTAGCTCAACTGGTCAAAGGACAAGACAACATCACGCAACCATCACGTTTTCTCGACGATCCCTTGGTCGATCTCGTCGTCTCGCTCAACATTGCTTCCCAATTGCCGATGCTTCCAGCACGGTTCCTCGAAAACCGGAAAGGCAAGACAGAGGCGGAGACCGAGGCAGTCGGCCGGGCACTCGTCGAAGCCCACTTCAACTATCTTGCACGATTCAGAGCTAATGTTTGCCTGATCACCGACGTCGAAAGGGAGATCCTTGGTCCAGAAGGCTGCCTGATCAAGCGAATTTCCGCCCTATGTGAAGCGGAAGTCCCATGGGCTGGTCCCACCTGGCTCTGGGATATCGCTCCCCTTGGAGAGGAAGACTGGTCCTACGCTCTGCGCAATCGGGTGATAGGAATTCCGTGTCTCTCCGGATCAGAGCGTGTCGAATAAAACTTCATATCAGGAACCCCTTCGGGCAACTGGAAATTATGTTGGAAAGGGTCTTTCTAGAACGGGACTATTCATAACCAACCGTCATTCTCATGCGTCAAAATGGGTAAAACCTGCTCCCCAGAACGACTCGGCGCGGTCATAACGGAGCGTCGCCAGCACTCGATGTCGAAGGAATCCAGCAGTACCTCGTGCGGTAGCATATTAGCGGAAAAGTTAAAGAAATGGGCACCGACGCGCAGGATAGCGCAACCCTACGTGCTACACGGCCACCGGGGCGCTGGCCTAAAAAACGTTGGATCATCAGGCGTTGACGGCGGCTAAAAATTAGCATCATTCAGTAATTATTCGGAACCAGCGGTTGAGTTCCCTCCCCTTTCTGACGGCCAGAACAACGCCGCCGAGTAACGCATCATCCGAACCTCGTTCGAGGGATATACCTGACAGACAAAGAACAGTTCTATGGATTTGCCTAATTTGTCATCAACGTTTTCGGAGGAGGATATGTCACGTTCCTCTCAAGTGGGTATAAGTATCTAGAGCTCGTTGAAAATCATACTCAATCTGTATTTGCTGAGGCTTGACCCTGGACTGTGAAAAACGAGGCCGATTTCGGCTGTTTTGGGAGCTCAACCTCAAGCGAAACCATGCGGGCCCGAAGGCTTGGATTGCCACGCAAGATCCGTCCTTCATTCGGACCTGGCATCGGATTGGGGGCCAGTGGCACAGCGTCAGCCGCCGTGTAAACGCAGATGTATAACCCGCGCGGACTCTCGGATAAATTAGGCGTGGAGCCATGTGCCAGCCGCGTGTGCATCAAGCAAACCGAACCTGCCGGACCGGTGATCGGGATCTGTTGAGCTACTAAATTCTCTTCGATCTGTTTGCTCACCCGTCCGACAAAATCATCCCCATCGAATAATGAGAACATCGGCCCCCGATGGCTACCGGGAACGACCATCAAGCAACCGTTCTCTTCCGTCAACTCATCCAACATCAGTAGCGCCGTGACAACATCATCGTTGGAATGTGGCGTGAAAGCGAAATCCTGATGGTAGTGGACCGCAGTGTGCGCACCTGGGCATTTCTGGTTAATCTTGCAATGGTGAAACTTAACGTCGGGGCCGATCAAGTCCGCCACCATATCGACGATCCGGGAGTCAGACATCACCTCAAAATAAGACTCGGAGACGTCGGATGGATTGTTCACGCGTCGCAACGCTGGTTGCTCTGCCGTGTGTTCGACGCCCATGTCGAACCGGGGTCGGCCATCTATAGTCGGTTCGCCATATGGTCCGACATGCTCTCGACTTTCCTCGACCCAGCGAGCCAATTCCTGCCGCAACTTGGCCAACTGTTCCTGGGTCACCGCCCTTTCAACCACGATGAACCCGTCGAGCTCGTACTGGTCGACTTGCCCCCGGCTCAATATTCCTGGCATTCTACTCCCGCCCATTCCGTTGCTGTTGAGTTGCGGTTTATCAGAGCACATTGACGCTCCCGCCGCCATTCAAGGCCCGTTCCGCCATATGCGGCAGTGCCAGGAAAGAGTGCAAGAGATGAAACAAACAATCGTGTTGGTGATCAGCCTCGGTCTCGCCTTAGCTGCCGCGGTCTGGGGTGCGAGGTCAATCTGGTTCGAAGGCCCGGATGTTGAACTCGGCCTTCACGGCACTTTAGCTCTCATATTCTGCGCTTTAGGAATACTCGGGCTCGGTGGTGGCCTGATGGCACTCGTGTTCTTCAGTGCGCGTCGGGGGTTTGACGACGAAGCAAGACATTGACCGCCACCGGTGCTTGTTCACCGGTACACAAAATAATCACCCGATTGAATATGGACCAACCGGCGTTCCAAAATCATATTACGACGACAGACTCCAATCACCATAGCCGACAGGTCATGTATTTTATAAAGGCCAAATCCAATTTCCCGGGCATGACGAATGATTTTATAGCGCACGCAAACACACTAATGGTGATCGGTTGCTCGAGCCGATAAAGATCGCTTCGCTTGCGTTCATGGGCACCTGGGTTAGAATTTCCATTGCACAAAAAACGCTCCTCATAGAGGCCCCCCTAGCACCGAAACCATCGGCATCAAAGGTGTGCTTGCTTTGCCGACGAATGTCGCGAGCGTGCTTTTGCTGATCCATTATCGCGGCGGCGACGCGAACGTTCGATTGGTAATCTGGCGGTGATCACAGCCAGCGGTCTCGTTTGGGCCCTCAACACCAATGTTCCCAACCTAATGGTTGCAGCCATCTTAGCAGGATTGTTCCTGCGGTCATCACTGGTGATCCTTCGTCGCGCTTTTGACGTGCTACGGCTCGACGATACTCCAGCCCACGCGGCTTCCCCGCTCGGAGTTCAAGACCACCTAGCCTTTCTAGATCGAGGGCTACAACTAACTGGTTCCAGGCTAGGTACACCACTAGGATATATGGAGCTTAAACGAGAATCGTAAACCGTATTTCAAAGGGCTATGAGCCGGTGGCGAACACTTTCGATCCCAAGAGCATAGCAATCTATTCCTGTGGCGAGGTGATCGGCGACAGGCTCTATAAACTTCCCTTTGTCCAGGAATGCAGACGCCGGTTTCCTGCCGCAAAGATCACTTGGATTGCCGGTCTGGGTCCATCGGTATTTTCCAACTTACTCGCGCCCCTGCTCGATGGTCTCGTCGACGAGGTGATCGAAGAGGCGAACATCGGAACCTTCGGTCAATTGATCAACTCCTCAGCCCCAATCAACGGGCGGCGCTTCGACCTAGTCCTCGATACCCAGCGCAACGGTATGCGCACGATATGCGCCAGACGAATTCGGCACGGCGTGTTCCTCTCAAGCACGGCGCGCTTTTTTTTCTCGAGCCGTCGACCGGCCAACCAGACTGTATTCCCTCGCTCACTGCTGGGACAATTCACATTCCTACTGGATCTGGTCTCCGAGAGCCCGGGCGGTGTTCCCGAACCAATCCGGGTTGGGCCGGAATTCTTAAAAAGCGCTGCAAAAGTGCTGCCCGATGGTCCCCGCTACGTTGGGTTCGCACCGGGCGCCGGAGATAAAACGAAGACGTGGCCGCTGGACCGATTCATTTCGTTGGCGCGCGCAAGGGTCGAAGCCGAAGACGTACCTGTTTTCATACTCGGTCCCGACGAGCGGGACTGGACCGAACACATCCGCCACGCCATCCCACAGGCCGTCATGCCAGATACATCGGAAGGTCCAGCACTAGTGACTGCGCTTGGGTCACGCATGATTGCGGCGGTAGCGAATGATTCTGGCGCCGGACACATGCTGGCCCTGTCGCAAGTTCCGCTGGTTTCGATTTACAGTAAGGCCGACCCAATGAAATACGTGTTGAACATCCCTCGCCTGGTCGTGATCGACTCCAAAACATATGGCGGAACTGACCCATCACTCATCCCACTTGCAGACGTTGCATCAGCCCTAGAAAGCCTGTTGGATTAGCTGGCAACGAGACAGGAGAAAAAAGGTTGAAACCCATTCCGATTCCAGGCGCGCCAGGCGATCTACTGGACAAAATTTCGATCCTTCAAATCAAGGTCGAAAAGATCAAGGATGCCCTGAAACGGGCCAACGCATCTCTCGAATTGGCCTTACTTTCAGATTTGAGGGACAAGGAGTTACCCACGTCAGTCGACCTGGAACGGCTGTTTATTGACCTCAAATCAGTGAACGAGACATTGTGGCAAATTGAGGATGATATCCGAAGTCATGAGCGAATAGGTGACTTTGGTACATCCTTCGTCGAGCTTGCCCGCGGCGTCTACCATCAGAACGACCGGCGCGCAGCCTTAAAGCGCCAGATCAACACACTTCTCGGCTCGGACATCGTCGAGGAGAAATCGTACACGGTTTACTAGGCGCTGCGCAGATGACCGGTTGGGTTGAACACGCGCGGATTTGGATCCTCTGCCTAGGCTTTTTCGTCTTTGTGCCAGCCGGTTTGTTGGCCAAACAGTCGATGGCGGCGGTGTTCATCATAACCGCATTGCTGCTTCTAATTTCCGCCGCCATAACCAAACCACGGGCACTGCTCCCACCCCGCACGCTCGGTATCCTCTTCGCCATTTTCGTCGCCTATGTGATAATGACGCATGTCCTGCTAACTGACTGTGAAAGTTGCGCCACCCGTGCCCTGTGGAAACTTCCCATGCTTGCGTTAGTACTGTGGGTCACCTCGAGCGGCGCCGCGGTTATAAAGAGTAATGTGCGCCATAGGATAGGGCTGTGGTTGTTAGCGGGACTAACAACTGGGATCTGCATCGCAGCCATCGACCTCAGCAACAACGCCCTGATCTACCGGACACTCTCAGGTCAGGAACACGACTACGAAGTTCCACTTTTCCGTTACAATAGGGCCACGACAGCACTGGTTTTATTGAGCTGGCCGGCAGCGGGTTGGCTTTGGGCCTCTGGACGCAGGAGTGGCGCCATCGTGCTGATCCTTTTTTCGCTCGCTATCGCCGCCTTCGGAGATTCAGCCTCGGCGCTGGCATCCGGCTTGGTCGCCCTTTTGGTCGCCGTTTTTGCTGTGATAACACCATCCGCGACCCTACTAGCCGGTTTTGGCGGCACGATTGTTTTTACTGTCATGGCGCCCTTGATATTCATCAACCTTCTCGACTGGGCTCGTCCATTCACCGGATCGATACCACCATCGGTTCAAGACCGGATCGAGATATGGCACCACAGCGCGATGGCCGTTCTGGAAAAACCCTTAACGGGTCATGGTATCGGCGCCATCCGCGAACGCAAGCTGGATCCAGATCTCGCGGAACTATACATTTACTTTGTCAAACCGCCCACGCATCCGCACGATGCCGCAATCCAGCTCTGGCTTGAGGTCGGCGGAATTGGCTTGTCGATCTTTCTTGTGCTCCTCTGGGTAGCGATCCGATCGGTACGCTATATGGAACATCCATGGAGGGGAGCAATGCTTGCGACTGTGGCCGGGATCATCTTCAGCGCATTTGTGTCCTATGGGCTATGGCAAGAGACCTGGCTCGGGATTATCGGGATGACCGCAATCGCCTTTCGCGCGTTGACAAAAGGCCCCGATCGGCCCCGCGCTTAACCAATCCGTCCTTCCATAGAGGCCAGAAAAATACGCCGAGCGCTATCGACATCGAGCGGCACCGGATTACCCGGCGCCGTCGGATCGGCAGCCGACATGGCAGCTATTCGGTCGGCATCAGAATCATCTATGCCGATCTCGGCCACAGTGTGTGGGATATCATAATCTTCACGTGTCGCAAGGATCCAGTCCAGCACCCCAACATAACCGGGCTTAACGAGACCCAGATAGGTCGACAGCCGGTCCATCTTTTCGGAGATAGCGGACCGATTGAATTCCATAACATACGGGAAATAGACAGCATTGGTCAGGCCGTGATGCGTGTCGTAGAACGAACCGACAGCGTGGCTGAGCGAATGAATAGCGCCGAGGCCCTTCTGAAACGCCGTGGAACCCATTGAGGCCGCCGCGAGCATGTAGCCGCGCGCTACTAGGTCTTTTCCGTCCGCTACGGCACGAGGAAGATAGTCATTCACTAAGCGCATGCCCTCTATGGCTATCCCATCGGCCATCGGGTGAGCGCCAGGCGCACACAGCGCCTCGAAGCAATGGGCCAGCGCGTCTATCCCCGTCCAAGCGGTCAGATTTGGTGGGAGCCCAGCACAGAGCTCAGGATCCTCAATGACAATAGATGGCATCATCTTGGGATGCGCGAAAATCCGCTTGGTCTTGGACGCCTCCTCGGTAATCAAAGCAGCGCGTCCTGTCTCTGAGCCGGTACCTGCCGTAGTGGGCACCGCAATTATTGGCGCGATAGCTTTTGCGTCCATACCTCGTCCACCCTCAGCGTGAACGGCAAGATCGAATAGCGGTTTCCTCTGGCCCTGATACATGGCAATCACTTTGGCGCTGTCCATCGCGGAACCGCCACCAACTGCGATAACTCCGTCGTGCCCGCCTTCGCGATAGGCCCGGACCCCGTCCTCCACGTTCCGACCCACGGGATTCCCTCTCACGTCGGAGAAGACAGCCGCCTCCATGCCATTATCGCGCAGCGTAATGAGCACCGCGTCAATGATCGACAGCTTAGCCAGACCAGTATCAGTCACGACCAAGGGGCGCGCGATATCGAGTGTCGAACAGCATTCTGACAACTCTGAGATTCGCCCGATCCCAAACCGTACTTGGGTCGGATAATACCAAACGGCGGATGGAAGACCTATTTTCGTCATCAACAAGTTCGCGCAAGGACCATACAAAACTAACGGTATCCGCCACATACTAACAAAAGCAAGGGGTGCACTCGGTGTAGATCGGGAACGGACGTCAGAGGGGGTTCGAAATTTTCAATAATTTGTTTTCGGGTAATATAAGCCATTGCTTGATGACCCGACATACGAACTGAGCCTAAGTACGGCCTAACCAGAGGGCCACGCCAAGGAACAGGAGCCCACACCGTTACTGACGATTGCCAGAACGCCTACACCATTGGATCAAGTCATCTGCCGCGTCAAAATCGTTTCCCTTTACAAAGGCTCGATAACCCTCCAACGCCGGCTTAGCTTCAAATTTTGAGTGTTTGACATCTCTATCACCATACGGAAACATACAGGTTACGTTTGCGAAAACGCTATGAAAGACTCTAAACGATCGGACATTATGACACGCGATCCCGCCGGGACGGCACAACCCAGGATTGATCTCTACAGTGACACCATAACTCGGCCGACTATAGCTATGCGCCACACGATGGCGGACGCGGATGTGGGTAACGAGCAGGCCGGTGAAGATCCGACAGTCAACCGGCTGTGTGAGATGACGGCCGACCTGTTGGGAAAGGAAGCGGCCGTATTCCTGCCGTCAGGGACCATGTGCAACCAGATCGCATATCGGGTCTGGTGCAACCGGGGTGAGGAGATCCTCCTGGATATATCATCACACGCCATGCATTTCGAAGTCGGCGGCATCGCAGCGCTGGCGGGCGCTATGACGCAGACTATTAATGGCACACGTGGCTTGTTCACTGCCGAACAGGTGGCAGAGCGCATCAGGGCACCTCAT
>PBMU01000065.1 GCA_002722775.1 Rhodospirillaceae bacterium | reverse complement strand
GGCTTGTCGGGCGCTAATACCGGACGCGTCCTAGGTGTATCGATCGAGGCATCAATGATGAAGTAGGCAACATGGATACCCTTGGGTCCGAATTCGCGTGCAATCGATTCCGCCAAAATGCGTTGCGCCGCCTTGGTCGCGGCGAAGAAACCCCAATTTGTCTTGCCTCGCGTCGCCGAGGTGTTGCCGGTCACTAGGATCGCACCCTGGCCGACATCCAGCATTGCCGGAATTGTCTCACGGGCCAGATGTAACAAGGCCGTAGTATTGACCCTAAAGTTCCGTTCGAGATCGTTCGGGTCGAGTTCCAGAATGCCGCCCCGAACACTCCGTAGAGCGTTGTGAACAACCACTGCGGGGTTACCGAGCCGCTCGCGAACCTTGCCAATCGTCGTCCGTAATGCACCTAGATTACCCACATCGCATGGAAAGGCCATGGTATTCTGGACGTTTGATTCGATCTTGGCCAGGTTTTCGCCATCCCGCGCAAGCATCGCGACGCGATAGCCCCCTTCAGCGAAACGCCGCGCGATTTCCCCTCCAGTACCCTTCTGAGGTCCCACGCCGGTGACCAGACAAACGGGATTATCCATCATTCGTTCTCCAGTCCTAGACAGCAGTCTCAGCGAAGCTGGGTCGCGCTGAAACCTTCTCGAAATAAGCTGTGAGGTTGGAGGCCGCCTGCATCGCCTCCACACCTTCCGGAAAACGTTGGACAGCGGCCAGGATCGGCATCATGAAACAATCAGCAGCCGAAAACACGGATCGACCAAGAAAACCCGGTTTAACCGCGTTATCCAACACACCAAACATCTTCGGAAATCGCTTAACCGCCCTGTCGATCTCGTCGCGAACTACATTTCCAGCCGTATCCTTGTGGAACATGTACTCGACCACATATCGGCGAAGGAAAAGCCGGTCAACAGAGGTCTGCACGAAAGAGCACCACTGATTAACGACCGCCGCCACCTTTGGGTCTTCTGGGATTAATTTCGGGCCTTCGAAGACCATGTCGATGTAGCGCACGATCGCCGCCGACTCAAACAATTCCAACCCATCGTGACGCATCGCTGGTATCAGGCCGAGTGGGTGCAGCGCCTTCACCATGTCCGAATGCGGCGCTTCCGGCACGTGTTCGTAGGTTAACCCCTTCTCTAAGGCGACCATGCGAACAGTGCGAACGAAGTTTGATCGTGGGGACCCGATGATTTCCAGTGCCATTGTGTTCTCCCCTTCATTTGGGTCGGTCGTTACTTCGACTCATGACTACAGGCTATCGCGCGTTGGGCCAACGGCACCGTGTGCGAACCCACATCTAGAAACACATGGGGGATGGTCATTAATGCCGGATTGCCTGCGCCAAATCGAGGCGGCAATGTTTAGAATATTCAAAGTATGGTCGGGGTAAAAATATGAGCGGCGAACGGATTGTCTGGGGAATCGGAACTGCACGCACGATCCGCGCGCACTGGGCGATGGTCGAATTGGGGCTCGACTACGAGACCCGCCCGGTGCGGACCCGCACCCCAGATACAGAGACGCCCGAGTTCCGCGCGGTCAATCCACGCGGCAAGATCCCTGTTCTGCGGGACAGAGAAATCACCATCGCTGAGAGTCCAGCTATCGTCACTTATCTCGGTGAGACCTATCGCGACGGCCCCGTGCTCCTTGTGCCCGATGAACCAGCGGCCAGAGCTAGGTATTTCGAATGGCTGTCCTTCGTATCGATGGAACTAGATGCGACCAGTCTATATGTGCTGCGCCGGCATTGGTCGCTACCCGAAATTTACGGTGAGGCGCCTATCGCCAACGAGGCGTCGGAGGGTTACTTCGCCCGCATGATTAATGCGGCAACAGAATTGCTACCGGACAGTCCCTTCATACTTGGCGAAGTGTTTTCCGGCGCCGACATTTTGATGACGACAACATTGCATTGGGCGATCAATTACAACCAACCCTTGCCCGCCCCGTTCCAAGCCTACTTCGAGAGAATGACCGCAAGACCAGGCTGGTTAGAGGCGGCGGAATTCAACTGGCGGTCATGACGGGTCCCCTATCTGGTATTTGCGTGGTTGACATCACTAATGTGGTGGCCGGCCCCGCCTGTGCAACCCAGTTGGCCGACCAGGGCGCAAATGTCATCAAGGTCGAGCCACTCGAAGGTGATCTAATTCGCAAGTCAGCCGAGAACGGGCTGCCACCAATGTTCATCTCCTGC
Source organism: Rhodospirillaceae bacterium (assembly GCA_002722775.1). Lineage (GTDB taxonomy): Bacteria > Pseudomonadota > Alphaproteobacteria > Thalassobaculales > Thalassobaculaceae. The sequence continues at coordinate 12,339 of PBMU01000065.1, read as the reverse complement.
AACCGTGGAAAGCGATCTATCGCCATCGATCTAAAGCGAAAGGAGGCTGGTAACGTTCTCTGGCGGTTGATGGAGCGCGCCGACGTCTTCGTCCAGAACCTGCGTCCCGGTGCTATGGATAGGCTGGGTTTCGGGGCCGAAGCCGTGTTGGCCCACAATCCCAGGCTCGTCTATTGCTCGATTAGCGGTTTTGGTGAGACCGGGCCCTATGCCGGTAAGCGCGTCTACGATCCTCTCGTTCAAGCGATGTCAGGCTTCGCGGACCTTCAAGGCGAGGGGGTCGAACCAAAGATGATCCGCACGGTTATCGCCGACAAGACGACAGCCATCTACGCCACCCAGGCTGTCACGGCGGCCCTGTTCCTCCGAGAGCGTACTGGGGAGGGTCAGCATGTTCGTGTCGCCATGCTCGACGTAATGTTATCGATGCTCTGGCCAGAGGGAATGGGTCCATTCACCATTATCGCAGATAACGGCAAGCTGCCACCCCCCTCCCACGACCGGATCTTTAAGACGATCGACGGCCATATTACCGCCGGGTCGGTATCGGATTCCGAATGGCAAGGTCTTTGCCGCGCAGTGAACCGACCCGACTGGTTTTCTGATCCTAACTTCGCGACCCAGGCCCTTAGAGGCTTGAACAAGGAAAAACGTTACAGTCAGATGGCGGAGGAGTTCGCCAAACACAAAAGCGCCGACCTAATCGCAGAACTTGACAAGAATGATGTTCCATGCGCACCGGTGCTTCGACGCTCGGAGATTTTCGAGCATCCCCAGGTTGTGAACAACGCGATCGTTCACGAACTAAATCAGCCCGGGGTGGGTCCGATACGTCAGCCGCGGCCCGCCGCGCGCTTCGCCGCATCACCGGCCGAAACACCGCGCCCTGCTCCGGAACTTGGTCAGCACAGTCGTGAGATCCTTGTCGAACTCGGGTACGCCGATTCAGAGATCAGGTCGCTGTCCACCGCAGGCGTGGTAGAGGGCATAGGCCTTGAGAACTATTCGAAAGGACTGTCGTCTAGTCGTCGATGACCCAAGATAGTTCTTCCGCGTGGACCCCGCTGTGCTGGCTATTGTTCTCGTGACCGTCTCGAACGGGACAGGGAAAGTCATGATATATTTTGGCCATGTGCATCACTGCGGGGCGGTCTGAGGGTGTACGAATTAGGACGCTGCGCAGCCTCTTCACGCTATTCCATGAAATTATTTCAGCACTAACGACTTTACACCGAAAATTATTAGACAGGGTTGGTCGGGTTAGCCGCCGTAGCCGGAGCTAACGGTTCAAGCCGAGTGTAATGAACTAGAAATCCTCCTTCCACCTATGTGGATGATCCAGATATGGACAAGATGTTGGATCTTTCACAAACACCCTACTCACAGATAGCGCCAATCGATGCAATCCATGTATGTTCGGAAACGAATTTAGGATGGAGGGCGTCCATGACGCGGGAACTTTGGAATCTTGGCGCGATCGAGACAGCATCCCAAATTGCCAGCGGCACGGTGAGCGCGTCGGACGTGATCGAGGCCCATCTAGCACGCCTAGACTTGTTAAACCCGGTACTGAACGCCATCACCCGTCCGCTGCACAAGACGGCGCGCGAAGCCGCCAAACAAGCAGATCTCGCAGTTGCCAGAGGTTCAGAAATAGGCCCATTGCACGGAGTACCAGTGACTATCAAGGACAACGTGGATATAGCTGGGCAGAGCAGCCCGAACGGTCTCAAAGTACTCGACGATATCATTGCCGAATCGAACTCGCCTGTGGTCGATAATCTGCTCGCCGCGGGCGCGATTCCAATTGGGCGAACAAACACACCAGAATTCAGTCTACGCTTGCACACTGAAAATCCGCTATTCGGCGCCACGATCAATCCCTGGGATCCGGAAAGAACGCCGGGCGGGTCATCCGGTGGAGCGTCGGCATCTCTGGCCGCCGGCATCGGATGTCTTGCCCATGGCAACGACCTCGGCGGATCGCTTCGGCAACCCGCCTACTGTACCGGCCTTTGCACGATCCGACCAACCCAGGGGCGGATCCCCGCATTTAACCCCACAGCCAAAAGCGAGCGCCCACCCGCGATCCTGCAAATGTCGACGCAAGGCCCGATAGCGCGATCGGTCGCCGACACCCGCCTCGGCCTTTCCGTGATGGCAAAGCGGGACATCAGAGATCCCTGGTGGGTACCCGCACCAATTGACGGCCCTGGACCGAAAACACCGATGCATGTCGCCTTGGTCCGAACACCCCCAGGCACCCCCATGGATGCTTGCGTGACCGACGCATTGGATCGAGCTGGCCAGTTTTTATCGGACGCGGGATACGTGGTCGAGGATTTACACCCACCCGAGATTGAACGGTGTGCGGAGGTATGGGCCGGGCTTCTAATGACAGAGACCCGCATGTTGATGACTGAAACGATCCGCGAGTTGGGTAGCGAGAGCATTAACCGCTCTCTAGGCTTTTTTGATCAAATGACCCCAGAATACGACCTACAGGGCTACCTAGCCCTGATGAGCGAGCGCACACGGCTGCTGAGGGTCTGGCTCGCGTTTCTTGAGGACGTCCCCCTGATTGTAGGGCCGGTGTCCAACATCGCGCCGTTCCGGCCAAATGAGGACATCAGCACCCAGGACAAAGCGGAGCGGATCTTCTATGCTCATCGTCTCTTAGTCACCATCAACCTTCTTGGCTTGCCATCCGCCGTTGTCCCCACCGGTTTACAAGATGGTTTACCGTCGGGGGTGCAGATCATCGCGACGCGCTATCGTGAGGATTTAGCTCTCAACGCCGCCCAGGCGGTTGAAGACCGGGTCGGCCAACTCACGCCCATAAATCCGGGATCTGGCAAATGACCGTGGCAATCCTACCTAAGCTCACAAACGATGGAATATTCTGAAGCTATGACCCTACCCCTCGAACACGGCCTCAAGGTTGGCATGCAGACCATTCATCGCGAACCGGACGATCAGAAAGGTCCCTGGCTGCCAATGATTGACGACCTTACGAACTGGGTCGAAACCGTCGACAAGGCCGGCTTTGATTCCCTCTGGGTAGGGGATCACCTTTCGATGCCGTTGCCATTTCTGGATCCGTTTCAGCTATTGGCACAAGCTGCTATGGTTAGCAGACGCCTATTGCTCGGCACCGCAGTCTATCTCCTACCGCTGCGTAATCCTGGACCGGTCGCCAAACAGGCAACTACCCTTGATCATCTTAGCGAGGGTCGGTTCATTTTCGGCTTAGGAATCGGTGGCGAATTCCCCAAGGAGTATGAGGTGGCGGGTGTGCCGATCACCGAACGCGGGGCTCGACTTACCGAAAGCATCGAAGTACTGCGTACGCTTTGGGCCGGTGACCCGGCGAGTTACAGCGGTCAATTCTTCGAATTCTCTGACGTTTTGATGACCCCACCTCCGCGCCAAGAAGGCGGACCGCAAGTCTGGTGTGGTGGCCGGCGCGATGCTGCTTTCCGACGAATGGGACGGCTCGCCGACGGTTATGTTTCCTATGTTGTAACACCCGAGATGTACGAGAATGCCTTGGCCAAGATCGAAGCAGCCGCCGACGAGGCCGGCCGGAGCATTGAACAGTTCGGGACCGGGCATCTGATCTTCACACGCGTCGATGACGACTACGAAACGGCGCTGGACACGGCCACCGCCTCACTTTCGAAACGCTACGCGATGGATTTCCGGCGTGCGGCCGAACGATACGCCGCACTAGGCTCACCACAGGATGTCGCGGGCAGGATCACTGAGTTCCAAGAAGCCGGAGTGCGCCACATAATCATCGACTTGGTTGGCCCGTACGAGCGTCGCATGGAACAAATGGAGCGGTTCGCTGGCGAGGTGCTCCCGCTTCTGAAAGAACTGCGGTAACGTTCCCGTCGACTAGTTAACGCGTTCAAGCTTCTGCAAACTCCTCAGGTAGTCCGGTCTAGGCGCGTCGCCATTGAGGTTCTTCCAGTTGGTGTATGATACTTCACCGACGTAGATGTCACCCCGGGAATCGACCGCGAGGCCGTGTGGAGCCCAAAATTTGCCCAGTTCCGGACCCGGACCAGCCTCACCACCCAAACGTGCCAGCAATTTGCCCTCATTAGTAACGATGCTGAGTCTGGGACCAATGTTGCGATACTGCCGGTTCACCGGCATGCCAGGACCAAGTTCGCCGATAAAACAATTCGGGCACTTGCCTCGCGGCATGAAAAGCCCGCAAGGTCGGTGCAAATTGCTCCACTGAGTTTCGTACTTGCCATCCGTGTTAAAAACCTGGACGCGATGGTTTTCTCGATCGGCCACATAAATCCAACCGTTATCGTCAGCGACGATATTATGAACTAAGTTAAATTGACCAGGTCCGGTTCCAGGCTCTCCCCAAGTTTTTACCAGCTTGCCGTCAGGCGAGTACTTATGAACACAGGCGTTTCCATAACCATCCGAGACGAAGATGTGATTATCCGGACATAGCGCAGTGTGCGTGCAACGATGAAATGGCTCCCCGCTCATGAATGGGGCTGGTTTACCTGGCACGCCAATTTCGAGAATAAGTTTACCATCGGCTGTCATTTTGCGGACCGTGTGGTCGCCATCATCTGTGCAATAGAGCATATCGTCGGGTCCGATATATAACCCATGCGCTCTGCGAAACAGATCCTCGCCCCACGAACGCAGGAAATTCCCATCACTGTCAAACACCATCATTGGGTGGTCGCCCCGATTAAACACGTAAACTTGGTCCTTGCTGTCGACAGCCACCGCTGCGACATCCATGAACCGCCAGCCTTCCGGCAACTTGGCCCAATCATCCCTAGCCCGGTATCGAAATTCTCCAGAACCGAGTATTCCAGACATGTCTTCCTCACTCAGTTAGATGTCCTGAAACCCATTCCCCGCACTCTAATTGAAACCATCTATCGTTCACTAAAAACTTGGGGGATTTTCCATGGATTCACTATAGGTATTTTATGGTCGCAAAACTGGCAACCGGCCAACAATAAAATGGTCGACTAAAATAGATGGCACTACATGTGTTTAAGCCATCTAGAGACTAACATAGTCCGATCAGAATTGCCTTATGCAAACCATTGACGGCAAAAGATCAAAGCCCAGGCGAAATTTTCATGCATTCAGATTCGAGCGCACCGGTTCCACTCAGTCGAAAATTGCTTGAACCGGGTCGGTATCCGTTGGATGTCCAATAGAATATCGCTCTTAAGTTTGGGCCTAATATCCGACGACGTGCTAGCATAGACCATGTCCAAACACCCCGAGAAACGCTCTTCAATTAGTTGGGCCAAAGAATCATGTTTTCCGATCACGGCGAACAGATGTAAAACATCATCCGAGATCTCTTTTGCGATTTGGTCCCACGCTCCCTCTTTCGTCATTCGGTTCAGCTTTCGGCCCAGATCGCCAAGGTGATGATGCTCCAGCACCGGCCAATAACTCGGTGTGGAGCCATAAAAAGCAATTCGGTAACGCACCCATTCCGCCGAACGTGAAACCTCTTCGTCACTATCGCCGGTGGCGATAAAGCCGCCTCCAGTCACCTGAAACGCTTCACGGGGCATGCTTGATGCCTTCAAACCCTCTTCGATTCTAGGCATCGCCACCTCTTCCAGATAAGCCCGCGTGCAAAACGGGTGCAGTCGTACCCCGTCGCAAACCTCACCAGATAACTTAAGTGTGTGTGGCCCAACCGCAGCGATCGTCACAGGAACAGGAGGCTGATGGTTCGACTCGGGCACGAAATTTGGCGTCATTAGAGTGAAGTTATAATGGTCGCCCTCGAAGCTGAGCCGTTCTCCTGTTTCCCAACTCTTCCATATCGCACGAAGTGCCTGGACATATTCCCGCAGCCGGGGAGCCGGGGCCGACCACGGTGTGGAGAATCTTTTCTCGTTATGGGGCCGAATTTGTGGTCCCAAACCCAACACGAACCGTCCATCGGACGCCTTCTGCAGGTCCCAGCAGGTATTCGCTACCACCATGGGAGAACGAGGAAAAGCGATTGCTACTGCCGTTCCGATGCCGATCTTTTGCGTTGACACTGCAGAGATCGCCAGCGGCATAAACGGCTCGTATCGGTTTTCCATGGTCACAACCATGTCGAATCCATCGCTTTCAGCGTCGCGTGCCGCATCCGCCACAAGGTTCAAATCCGATTGTGGCAATGTTGTCATCACTTGCACGGCGTTATCCCCAAACAGTTGTTCTAATTTATCGACGGACTAGACTTGACCTGGATCAAAGCAGACTTGTAATGGGGGACGCAGGAGATAACATATGGAATGGAAAGACCACGACACGGCGAGTTCGGAAAACTACCCGTTCATCCTCTCCGTGTTTTTCTAACTTTCCGTACATACACTCTTGCGACCTAGCTTTGACTCACTAACACCTTCCCGCTAAAGCCGTTGCCAATTAACGTCTATCTATTGTTATTCAGCAGGCGTCAATCATGCTGGTTAGCTTGGAGTGTTCAAAATGGCGATGCCACGTGAGGAAGGGCCTACTCCCCAACCTTCATCGACTCTCGACTATGACGCAATCATAGTTGGAGCCGGCATTTCTGGAATGTACCAACTTTATCGACTACGCGAATTGGGGTTGCGTGTACGCGTATTTGAGGCTGGAACGGGAGTTGGTGGAACCTGGTACTGGAACAGATATCCTGGAGCCCGGTTCGATTCCGAAAGTTATTCCTACGGGTACTCGTTTTCACAGGAGCTACTCGACGAATGGGATTGGGGTGAGCACTTCTCGGGTCAACCGGAAATTGAGCGGTACTGCAATCATGTCGCGGCCAAGTTTGACCTGTATCGAGACATCCAGTTTTCGGCCCGGGTGATAGCCGCGCATTTCAACGAGGTAGGTCGTCATTGGACTATTACGCTAGGCGATAGGAGCCAGCACACCGCGCGTTTCCTAATCTCGGCCATAGGATTATTATCGGCTCCAACCATGCCCAGATTCGACGGGATCGAAGACTTCAGAGGACCGTGGGCGCACACTGGGCTTTGGCCGAAGGGTGGCATAGATTACGACGGTAAACGCGTCGCAGTAATTGGAACCGGTGCGAGTGGTGTGCAGGCGATTCAGGAGATAGCCAAGACGGCAGGCCACTTAACTGTCTTTCAACGACGGCCAAACTGGTGCACGCCGCTGCACAATGGGCCTATCCCCAAGGAGGAAATGGACGAAATCCGGGCCGGTTATCCTAAATTGTTTGAACTCTGCCGGCAGACAGCGGCATGTTTCGTACACACTATCGACCCACGAGGTACCTTCGAGGTAAGCGACGAGGAGCGCATTGCATTCTGGGAAGATCGGTACGCAGGCAAAGGCTTCGGGATCTGGCAGGGCAATTTCCGGGACATGCTGACAGACCGGGAGTCCAACCGACTGATGAGCGATTTTGTCGCCGATAAGATACGCCAACGCGTTAAAGACCCCAAGATTGCTGAGTTGCTGATCCCCAACGACCACGGTTTTGGGACTAGACGTGTTCCCCAGGAAACCAATTATTATGAGGTCTACAACCAGACTAACGTTTCGCTTGTTAGTATGCTGGAGGAACCGATCGAGCGGATCATCGAAACTGGGATCCGCACGAGCTCACGGGATTACGAATTCGACGTCATCGTATATGCGACAGGATTCGACGCGGTGACTGGAAGTTTTGACAGAATTGATATCAAAGGCGCCGGTGGGACTCCTCTAAAGGAGAAGTGGACCGGTGGGCCAAGAACTTTCATCGGCCTGATGGTCGATGAATTCCCAAACATGTTTATGATCATGGGGCCGCACGCGGCGCTCGGTAACAACCCACGCAGCATCGAATATAATGTGGAGTGGATACGTGATCTCCTCCGCTACGCAACCGAACGTGATCTCACACTGGCAGAAGCGACACCAGACGCGGTCGAGAACTGGCACAAGTTCGTGCTTGAAAAAGCTGAGGGCTTGCTTTCGAACGAAATCGATTCATGGATGACCGGTATCAACCTCAACGTGGAGGGTAAGCAAACCCGGACCATAGTCCGCTACAGCGGGACGGCGCCTGAGTATCGCGCACGCTGCGATGAAGTGGCGGAAGCCGACTATGCGGAGATGCATATGGATTAGGTTGACGGATAATAGGAGCTAACGGCGAGGTAAGAACTTGAACCCCACACGCGGATTGTAATGAGATTATAAATTCACTATTGAATTTTCTTATTTTCACTCTTTTGTTTAATAATATTAAAATTTTTTCTCATGAAAAGTGAAAAAATATTTGTGATTTATACACTCGTTTTTGGCAGATTTTAAAAAAATATGCTCGTTTCGAAACTGAAACAAAACTTATCCCGAGAGCGGGAATTAAAATTGGATCCTGCGGAAATAATCGACTTTTGAAATCGCCAAACCCGACTTCCGGGCTGCTTGGACTTGATCAAGAAGCTACCGACACCACAGCCTAAATAAGTTGGCCAAAGGAACATTTAGATCGTTTTTTGTTGGGGGACCTGAACCTCAGAGGAAGCTATTGCCAAGGCACCTGCAAATTCGACCTTTATTAATAGGGGAAGCCGTCCAGCTTTGTGAAGTTGCGGGTTCCTACTGCGGTGCGGTGCAGGATCATATTAGCGTCAGGGTAATGAACTTCTTCCGAACACTTGCGCGTGCCGACCTCAATAAATCGGACTAAAATATCCGACCGATTCTCCAGCCGGTGTGCGTCACCTGACCCGGCAGGGAAACAGGCACACATGCCAGGGGAAAGGGTTTGCTTACCTGAATCGGTGGTGAGAGTAGGTGTGCCCTCAGTGATATATATAAATTCGTCCTCAGTAGTATGGAAATGGCGCAGTGCTGACACGGCTCTGGGCGCCAGTTCCTGCAGGTTTACACCAAATTGGGTGAGCCCGTGCGGGTCTCCCAGTACGCGCCGCACTTTCCCATCCATCACCCGATCGTGTGGCACAGGGTAAGGGTTTCGCACTTCAGCCGCCAGAGCAAGTAGATTGAAGGCAGGGCCGTCGACGGTTTTACTCATAATTGTTCCTCTGTCAGACAAAAGGCCAAATATACCTTTGTTGTCGCGATCCTTCAGCGCCGCTGTCTGGTCCAGGCCTTTGGATAGGCTGGCTCCTCTCCAATTTATCGTCGCGCGATCCGGGGGCAAAGTCGAGGATGGACATTTTATAGATGATCGACAACGGGTAGTTAGTTCCGGTTGCTATTTTTCCAGCGAAATAAATACGCCGTCCCAGTCAGCCGGTGGCGGATTGACCTGATATGCCATCACGCGTTGCTCAAATAAGTCGTATGTATCGGCCAGGTCGAAATCCAAACTCCTAACAAGGCTACGAGCTTCGTCTATGATCAACTTAGCTACCCCCCAGTCTTGCCCACGGTAAGCTGCCAGCAACCGGTCGTGACAAGCCTTCAGTGCCGTAAATTCTGGAGTTATCAACACACCGGCGTCGCCGAGCACAGTAAATACCCGAATTGGCTCGGTCTTTCCCTTCACCTGGATCAGATCAAGCTCAAGGAATGCCAAGTAGTCGTCCAGGCCCTCCAGCGAAGCCTCACTTAACAACACCTCTACCCCATAGGTCTTGCACTGACCCTCGAGACGAGCCGCCAGGTTTACGGTGTCCCCCAGGGCGGAGTAGTCAAAACGCTGATCGGAACCGACATTACCGACACAGCAAATCCCGGAATGGAGACCTATGCCGATGCCCAGTTGGATAGGGTCCTGATTCTTATTAGTAGTTTCCAATGCAAGTTCGGCGTTGAGCGCGACCAGACGATGTCGCATCTCGAGTGCCGATTCCACTGCTCGACGGCGATGCTCCGGTACCGAAATAGGTGCGTTCCAGAACGCCATGATGCAGTCACCCATGTATTTGTCGATCGTGCCCTTACTTTCCATGATGATATGAGTCATCGGTGTCAAAAACCGGTTGATCAACTCGGTCAACTCCTGCGCGTCGAGACGTTCCGAAATCGTGGTAAAACCCCGGATGTCGCAGAATAAGAGCGTGAGATCGCGCATTTCCCCACCAAGGCGCAACTGGCCTGGATTCTCGGCCAATTGGTTAACCAGAGCGGGCGCCATGTATTGGCTGAACGCCCTACGCACCCGTCGCCGCTCACGCTCGGTGTCGAGGAACCGCAGGAAGGAGGCACCCGAGTAGACGAGAATACCGACAAAGACCGGATAAACAGGATCCAATAGCAATTGGAATTCACCATAAGCTACGCCCGAGCCACTTATTGCACCCAAAATCAAAAGCCCACTAATCAAAGTAGCTTGGGTAGCTCCAATTCGGCGAATGGTGAACAAAGCAAGTATAAACAGGCCCAACAACAGAAGGAACAGAATTTCGGCGCCATCGGCCCAGTCTGGTCGTTCCAGGAAATCTTGCAACAGAATCTGTTCTATCATCTGGACATGCAACGTTACTCCTGTGGTTGCTTGACTGAGTGGGGTGGAGTGTTGGTCCTTTAGACCTGCAGCACTTGTCCCGATAAACAGGATCGCGCCCTCTAACCGCTCGGCGGGTGCGGTGCCATCTAGAATTTGCCAAGCTGGGATTCTGCGTTCGTTAACCGGACCGGTGTCCCTTAACCACATGGCAGCCTCGCCATCGGTTGGCACTATGAACTGGCCGATCTTGACATGATTAACCCCGGTTTGCTCTCCAAACGCCGTTTCACCACTGGCGCCGGACGATTTGATGATCAGCGTGGATGCGCCCTGCGCAACTCTCAAAGCTTCGGTCGCGATCGACGGGTAGATTTTACCAGCCACTGCGACGAAAAGTGGAACACGCCGAATCACCCCATCGGAATCGAAAATTGGGCTCAAACTTCCAAGCCCGTGGTAGGCCTCCTCTATCTTAGGAAGATTAGGTGGTGCACCCGGGAAATGTCGCAAGAAAGGCAAGGGATCGTCGCCAGAATGCGCCAATCCGGCCTTGAGCGCTGGTCGACGCGAACCCTTTTTGTCGTTTGGAATAAACCCGCCGACAGTTGGCCCCCGTGCTAAGGTATCTGCCAGCACCGCGTCGTTCTCGACAACACCGACCGAAGTCAGCGCCTCCGCAAGTGCTTGTCGGGCCTTCGGCTCAGCCACACTGTCAAGCAAGTTCTCGAGTGACAAGCGGTCGGGCTCTGCGAATAAGACATCGAGAGCAATCGAGGCAGCGCCGCCGTTGATCAAACGCGCGACCAATTGGGCCATCATAGTTCGCGGCCAGGGCCATTGCCCATAGCGTGCCAGGGTCTCGTCGTCGACGTCGATAACAAGTACAGGCATCGGCGTGTACTGGCGCGGTGACAGTCGTTGGTAGTTGTCGAAGATCCTAAGTCGGAATTCCTGCAAAATAACTGGATCATAAACCCGAAGTACAACCGAGAGAGCCAAAAAACCTGCAGGCAATAACAACTTCAGCCGACCGAGCATTGGGGCCCCTCATACATAAGCGGGATACGCTGTATCGCGACCGTACCGTTTACATCGCCGACGCAAACCCGCCCGTGCTTATGCTCGAAATTAAGTTGTAAGTTGGCTGGGCCATTTAGAATACCGAAGAACTTCATTCGTCCGTTGCCCTGTGCCACGCACCGCATAATTATCTACAACACATGAACCGAAACAATCCAGCCAGGGCCCTTACCACGTCTCTGGGAATGCATGCGGCGATAACCATAAATAAATCACAGTCAGTAACTTGTGGGATGACGTTTCTCTAACCCTCGTTGGTCTTCTTGGATTTCCGCCCAATCCTCTATAGCCCTTTCGGTCAGTAGGACGAGCCAGAAATCCTTCGTTACGCCCAAAAAATAACAAGCCTAGTATAAACAGATCAAAAATAGGTAGTCACAAAAGACTTTTTTTCATCTACTATCATTTACATTTTTCCTATTACCGATAAAAATACCGCCAGCATTGTAACTCGGGCCCTTGATCGCAAAATCGCCTCCCATTCCCGGTGGCGGCGCCCCCTTTAATTGTGGGCGTCCAATAAAATAGCCTGAAGTATAAAGATTACGGGAATCTTTTTGGACGTCTATTTTAAAATTTTTATTATTAGCTGTTAATTGTCCTGAGTTATTTTCATTATACTTCACGCCATCGAATGCAAAAGAAAAATTCTTTATCGTATAAGCATGGGTATTAAATTGAACTTTTGCGCTAAAGGCTCCAACCGCCGTTTGGTTTTGTCGCGTCAAATCGGTTATCGTTCCATACACGTCCCCGCCATACACTGCCCTTTTTGAGACGGCCTCCGATAAATCAGAAGTTAATGAGCGAATATTAGCCATCCAATG
>PBMU01000064.1 GCA_002722775.1 Rhodospirillaceae bacterium | reverse complement strand
GATCCGGAGCGGCTGAAAGGTTCCCTTGAATGTTTGGGAGCGCGACATAGGCGGTGCTCATGTTAAGCGCATGCAAAAGCGAGGCCGCCAAGACCGGACCAGTGATAATGATCCGTTCCAACCTCGTGAACGGACCCTGCGCCGGCTTTTTAAGTGTCAGCACGCCGATTTCCTTGACGGCCAATTATTGGCATTTACGAAATACGGACCATATTGCGGTTACGAGAATTTCGAGCGCCACCATCGTGCTAGATTATGCTCGGGGGAAGATTTTGTCGGAAAACCGGCATATGTCAACAAAGTGGAAACGTTCTCAATTTTCAAGAATAATGCCCCCAACCAAGGCTCATGAAACCCCTTATCCCTTATCTATTAGCTCGCACCTGCCCAGGAGCTAATAGTCGCTGAATTGCATAAATCATCTAACAAAAAAGGGTAAGGCAAAACCGTCTGTATCAACAAAAACAGACGCAGCCCAATGAGGTAGAAAACTACGGAATCTGGTGAAATTTCCGGCGCGGCGTTGCCAACCCTTACCTACCCTAACGGGTCGGCGACGTCTGGATAGGTCACACGACCCCACTATTTTTCGCAACCAGCCCTAGGAACTACTACGCTCCTAACTATACGGATACTTCCGAGTCTAATAGAAAATCTGCTAAACGGGCTACAACCTTCGGGCGGCTCGCACTATATCCGCTTCAACAGCACTGCAAGAACCTGCCATAAGGGATAGTGCAATCCTCGACCTAACCACCAATATGCGCGATAATGGCAGTCAAAGCAAAGGCCCCAACATGCTTCTAAAATCTCTAAGGCGCTGGGACGCTGCAGCGTGATCGTTCGAAAATTTCAACTGTCCCGCCACAACAAAACAGATCGGCCGTTCCGGATATTCGCGGCCCTCTTGCATCGTACTTTAGGTGACTTTACCGATCAGCTCGTTTTTGCGTGCACGATGAAAGAGAATGTCGAAAATGCTATTTTGAATGTGCACTACCGTCCTGACCGTCCATACAAAGAGCAAATTATTTCGGTTGCGCCTCAAGTAAAACGCGCCTGGCCTCTAAAAGACGGCATCCCTTTTGACTTTTTCGACACGGCCGCAGAACCTCCGATAGAGATGCCGCACGGTTGGCGGGAAAATATTTGTCATTATCCGGATATCGTCCTAACGCCCTCCAATAGTAATTTTGAAAAAATGTCCAATTTTAGAGAACACGCCAAGTTTACTGTTCCGGATGCTTCTTATTGGGATGAAAACCTGCGACTAAAGGTTAGTTCGAGTTGGTTCGCAGTCATTCACTACCGTGATCCCACCTATTCGTTTCGCGGACCACAAGTTGACCGGGACTTTAACCCGCAGGATGCCCTACCCGTCTACGACGAAATATTAAATGCCGGAGGCCAAGTAGTCCGCATTGGCCACAAAGGGATGCAACCCCTGCCTAAAAAGATGGGCATGATCGATTTATCGGAAGAAAACTTTTTTTTGCAAACCGCCGCAATTAGTCACGCACGATTCTTCTTCGAATTTTCCCCTTCGGGCCCATCTCACCTTGCTATGCCGTTTGGATGCCCATTGCTCAGGTGCAATCAAACCACGATCGGTAACAATTTTTCCGACCAGGTGGTTGTTATGCCAAAACGCGTGATCCGGGATGATGGTATGGATGAAACCTTGGATTTCATTCAAAGCGGTGATTTCAATAGTCGGGACCTTGGGGAAGCAAAGTCCCATCGCTTGTTACCAAACACACCAGATCAGTTACTAGAAGGTCTCAGCCTATTATTGAGATACACAAAGGATGAGGGTTGGCGCAAACCTCCGTGTCCAAAAATTGGTGGTCAAACTGGCAAGCTTACTTTTCCTATGGATAACATGCTTGATACGCGCCTGATGATTTAGGCGGAATCTCTTAAAACCGACACATACCAACGTGCCCGGTACAACCAACTTCTGTTGCTTTCGGGGGATTCCAAAGAACAGCTAAGCCATCATGCGCTGCTATGTAGCGAAAATAAGGCAGTTATTCGCGCCGTGCCAATCAGGTGCCAAACGCGTCACCGGATAGTGGAAGAAACACAGTACGCAATATACGTCACCCGGGCCCATTGGCTGCCAATCAATGTTCGGAGCGACCAGCCAATTCAAATTTTCTGGTTATCACCGCAATGGTTATAGAACCCCATTTACCTTCGGTGACGGTTTGGTTCGATCTAAACGTTATAAACCCGGGCGGCGGTGTCGTGGAACAATGCGGCTTTCTCGTCAGCCGTTGCCCCCTCAGCGATGCGTTTGAAGGCGTTCCAAAGAACGGAATAGCTACAGCTAACCTTGTCGACGGGAAAGTTCGATTCAAACATGCAGCGAGCAACGCCGAAACACTCAATCGTGTGCTCGTAATAACGCCGGGTAGCATCAGCAAGTTCCTGACTTGTCGGCGGCGTCTTACGTTCGTGCCACCCGAACCCGTTCACCTCCATGTTGATGCCACCGAGCTTAGCGGAAACGTTGGGACAACCGGAAAGTTCCTTCACCATCGGCTTCCACGCCTCGTAAACCTCGTCAGCCCGTCCCGCATAAGGACCAACTCCCAACGGACCACCGAAATGGTCCAAGATGATGGTTGTGTCAGGAAAGGCACGGGCAAGATCAACTACCTCTGGGATTTGGGTATGATAGCACCAGGCCTCGAAGGTCAACCCGCGGGGACCAAGCTCAGCAAATCCCCGCCTGTAGTCCGCGTTTAAGAGGAGGTGTTGCGGCGGCTTGGTGCGATGATTGGCGATCTCCCCCGCAGCATCCCAAGCGACAGCCCGTCGGATACCACGGAACCGCCCCCCGCCAGCTCTGATGTGAGCGTCTAAAACTTCTCCGGCAAGAGCACCCATCCTCAGGTCAACGGTGGAAATGATTCCGGCGCCGATCCTGGTCTTGCCATAACCACCGGATTCCGACATGGCAGCAATGCCGTTTACGAACTCAGTCTCACCCACCGGCTTTAGATGGCTCTGGCCCGACGTCTTGAACATCGCTCCACACTCGATAAACACTGTCGAGACGACGTTGTGACCGCTGTTCACGTCCTCCAGGATCTCATCTAGGAGATAGCGCGGCTGGGTCTTGTGACCAGAATGGGAATCCCAGAGATGGTGGTGTGGGTCACAAATTGGCAGATCCGGTTCCAGTATCTCTTCAGTGTGTCGGGCCAGCCAGTCATGGTTGATCGAGCGCTGGGCCATATGTCTCTCCTCGTTAATCTGCTATCAGCCGAGCGTAAATAACCGGTCTCGTTAGATAAGAGCCGGTCACGGTATATTCGTTATAAACTGGTTTCAGGCCTAAGACAGGCATGGTCAAATTTAGAGCCGCACAGTTTGACGGTATGGGCAACGGCGTGATCACTAGGCCACTCGCTTGTCGTGAAGCTCCGCCATGGCGTCCTCGCCATACCCGAGCTCAGCTAATATTTCGGCCGTATGCTCTCCCAGTGTCGCGGTACGCTGCCGGATCGTTCCGGGCGTATCATGAAGCTTTACGGGCGTGGTGTTAACTGGAATGGGGCAGTCTAGTCCTGGGTGCTCCATCTCTTCCAGAAAATCCATCGCCTTTATATGGGGGTCATCGAGTACTTGGGCCGCGTTTAGCATCGGGCCACAAGGAATACGGGCCTCCTCCAACAGCTTGAGAACTTCCTTTGTAGTCTTATCTGCGCACCATTCCTGCATGCGCATGCTCAGCACCTCACCATTATCGCCCCGATCCAAGTCGGTAGCGAAACGCGGATCGGTCAACCATTCCTCCTCACTCATCAATCGGGCCCAGCGCTCAAACAGCGGTTGGCCAACCACCTGAACCATGACCGCCCCATCTTTAGTCTTAAACAAGTCACTCGGCCCAGCGGCATAACCACGGTTAGCGTAAGAAGGTCGGCTGATCCCTGTCAGCGCCTCCTCCGCCAAATAAGCAATGTTGAATGCCATCACAGTTCGGGTCAGCGCCGCCTCGACCAACTGGCCCCTGCCGTTCTTCTGACGTGCGATAATCGCTGCCAGGGTCCCAAAAGCAGCCATTGTCGCGGTGCCGAAATCTGCGTAAGGGATGAAGGATTTCATCGGGTCACCCGGGCGGCCGCCCATGTAGGTCGCGCCGGCCAACGCTTGCGCGACGCCGTCAAATCCAACCCTTTCACTGTAGGGCCCGCCATTGCCATAAGCGCTAACGGTTGTGAGGATGATGTCCGGTTTGATCGCCTTCAGACTATCATAGTCGATGCCCATGGACTCCAGTGTGGGCTGTGGCAGATTTGCTATCACAACGTCAGAAGTAGCAACCAACTTCTTCACGATTTCGCGACCCTCGGGTTTCATGGGATTAAGGGTCAGCGATTTTTTGTTCCTGTTCAAAGCCAAGAACAAGGGCCCCTCACCCTGGTTGGTAACTGGCACGAGATAACGGTCCTCACTTCCTGCCAGCTTGTCGATGCGGATCACCTCGGCCCCCATGTCGCCCAGCAACATCCCGCAGAACGGGCCCGCAATGTACCGCCCAAAGTCGAGAACCCTTATTCCATCGAGAACGCCGCTCATCAGTCCGCTCCGTCGCCAGTTACAGGTCGAGGTAACCGTAACCCAAGCTTGGTGGGGAATAAATCAACCGCAGGCCACGGGGCCTGATTATCTGGCTAGCGATTGGGTAAGACCTATTCACCCAATAACTGAGGCGCCCCTTTGCCGTAGCGACGATTTGGACTAACCATATACATATTTCTGTCAAGAGGAACTACCGTCGAACATCCTCCGTCTGATCCCGTGGCTGGAGAATTTGCTATAAACTGGTCAAATCACAGCCCTCCTTGGAGAACGCACCATGGCTTCCAAGTTTGACCGCTCAGCCGAATCGCTCGGCAACATCCTGATCATGGAGCACGTTAATTTGCTGATCCCCGACCAGGCACCAGCGACGCTGTTCTACGTCGTCGGATTGCAGCTTACCCGTGATCCGTATCTAATGGTTGGACTGGACAATATGTGGATTAATGTCGGGCGCAGCCAGGTGCACCTGCCACGCCGCGATACAGCCCCCCAGGTCTTGCGCGGCACCGTGGGTATCGTGGTACCCAACCTGGATGAGGTCGAGGACACACTTACCTCAATCGCATA
The DNA here is from genome assembly GCA_002722775.1 of Rhodospirillaceae bacterium. Lineage (GTDB taxonomy): Bacteria > Pseudomonadota > Alphaproteobacteria > Thalassobaculales > Thalassobaculaceae. Next base: position 26,180 of record PBMU01000064.1, on the reverse strand, counting down.
TCGCCTGGAGGATACGAAATTCCGCTTCAAACGAAACAAAACCAGCATTGACGCGGTCTGTCCCTGGGGAAACAAATTCCGGATCCACGGGCCCGGCAAAGAATTCGGCGAGATACAAATTGGCGTCGCCTATGTTGAATTGAACGCGCCGCCCGGCAGCGCGGACGGCATAGCGCGTTTTTATCGTGAAATCCTTGAGGCCAACGCAAAGATCACGAAAAGGCGCGGCAAACCATGTGCCAGCGTGACCACGGGCGCAAGCCAATTCCTTTACTTCATTGAGACGAAAGATACCCAGCCCGATTACGACGGGCACCATGTGGCGATCTACATCGCCGACTTCGAGGGCCCGTACCAAAAACTCCTAAAACGTGGCCTGATCACCATGGAGTCGGATGCCTATGAATGGCGTTTTATCGATATCGTAGACCCCAAAAGCAACTCCAACAAAGTATTATTCCAGATCGAGCACGAGGTGCGCAGTGCCACTCATCCGCTATACGGCCGCCCTCTGGTCAACCGAAACCCAGCCCAAAGTAACAGGCCTTATCGCCGGGGCCAGGATCACTACCTCGGCCGCATTTGACGCTGGTCAATTATAGGTGGGGGCCCCGAGATATTTTCAACGTCAAGGTATAATCTTTAGCCCCCGAATGCTCAATCCAGCGGGCAGCCTCTGAATCCACCTCGCCTTAAAAAAGCCACCGCATCGTCCGTATCAACTTTCGGCCGTGGCTCAGCGGCTCGACGTCACCACTCGCATTGGCGGTCAGGATACGAAGCTCGATTCCTTACCCCGGATCAGGTTCGAGACCGCTTCATTCACCGGAGCCGTCATATTGACTTTAGCTGCCTCTACCGGAACAGCGCCGTTGATCGCGTCGATCTCCGATGGCTGGCCCGCTATGTGGTCCAACAACATTGATGGTCGCGCGTCAGGCATGTTAACACCAAAATCATGGACGTAGGCGTCTACGTCCTCGAAACCGAGCGTAATTTTTTGAGCACGAGCAACGGAATCAGCCTCACGGGCGCATGCGAGCGCCACTGCCCACGCAGACGGGTTGGCATGCACCTCACCGATGGTGAGGTGCATCATCGCACAGGGCCCACTATACGTGACATTGCAAATGAATTTCTCCCAGATCATTTGGTGGATATCAGGATAACCCTTGGCGGTGAAACCAGCCCCGGTCCAGGCGTCAACCACCTTCTCGAGACGCGGTGACACACCGCCATTCATTTCACCAATGCGTACCAGCTGCATACCATTGTGATGGGCGTGTCCGGGCCCCCTCATTGACGCACCAAATCCACCGACGACGCCGATCATAACCTGGCTCGTATCGATCGACTGAGCTATCCGGTCGGCGGCACCCAGACCATTCTGAATTGTGAGAATCACGCTATCAGGCCCCGCTATCAACTTTGCCGCCTGCGCTGCCGCTGCAACACCGCTCGCTTTGGTGGCGACGATTATCAACTCGCACTCGCCCGCATCAGAGGCATTCACAGTGGCGTTCAGATTCACCGTGCGATCGCCACTTGCTCCCTCGACACGCAAGCCATTTCGATTGATCGCATCGACATGCTCGGCCCAGGTATCGATCGCCCATACCTCGTTTCCCGAATCCGCCAGTAAGGCAGAATATACCGAGCCCATGGCACCGCATCCGATGATCGCGATCTTCATTTTCTCTGTCCCCGCCCAAATGATTTCAACCACGATCTTATAGCACCACATGCTATGACCGAAACACCAGGAGCCGGATTGACATCCTATGGCCACATATGGGACTGCCAGAAAGCCCCGTTCATATAGGCTCGTCACCAATGGCAAATGATACAATGCCCCCTGAAATAGCACTTACCTGGCAGCTCGGCTCAAACTTCGGCTGGGGCCTTTACGGAATTCAGATAGCGCTACAATTGACGAATTCCGGACGTGGGCGGCCGATCCTCCTATCGGCAATACGACCCCACAAAGGAGACCCCATCGAACGTGAGGCGTTGCATAGAATATGGCTGCACCAACGCAAAACTATCGAGGGAATGCAATCCCGATGTGTTCCTGACAGCAGGGTTGACATTCGAGTTCCAGTGCTGACTGCGCTAGGCAACAATTGTTCAAGACAATTCTTATGGCCGTCCTTCGACTACAATGGGACCGAGAACCATGGTTTGGTGTTTTTGGAGAACACACTAGTCACGGATGATGCACGCGACCGGTTCAACAATCATGACACAGTGACCGCCGGCTCGACCTGGGCTCGGGATCTGCTGCGCGCTAACGGCGTCTACAAGACAGAAGCCTGCATCCAAGGCGTCGACCCAACATTTTTCTGTCCCGGTCCGAAGCGAGCACATCTCAAGGATCGGTTCACTATTTTCGCAGGCGGCAAGATCGAATACCGCAAAGGCCAGGACATCGTGCTAGAGGTCGCACGGCGGTTTCGTGAGCACCACCCTGAACTGCTGCTTCTTTGTGTCTGGGATAATCCGTGGCTCAACGGCGATTTCTTCGGGTTGCTCGACCACTCGCCCTATTATCCTAATATGCTCGACCATGTCACAGATGACGGCCTCCATTGGGAACGCTTATTGATGGACGTAGGCTTGCCACTCAACGCGGTCAGGATCTTCGGTGCAATCGAGAACCACATGCTACCCTTGATCATGCGGGACGCCGATGTAGCGTTGTTCCCAAACCGTTGTGAAGGCGGGACCAACATGATGGCGATGCAAACCATGGCATGTGGCATCCCTACCATTTTATCTGCGAACACAGGCCATATGGACATCATCGCAGACGGCGGGTGCCTACCGCTGACCCGTCAGTCCCCGGTCGAAATAGACCGTCCGAAAATTGACGCCGAGGGATGGGGCGAAAGCGATGTTGAAGAAATCCTGGCAAACCTTGAATTCGTTTACCAAGACCGCAAAGCGGCCCGCGCGCTCGGCCTCGTTGGCGCAGCTTTTATGGGGGAGTTCACCTGGGAACGACAAATCTTGAAGTTAGCGAACCTAATCGGACTTTGACGCATGGCTTGCGGGCAGATACGCCTCGTGAGCAAATTCAGAGGCGCGCGCGAAATAGTGAGGACCAGAATGGACAAGAAAACGACAATCGCAGATTTGATCGAAGACCGATATGGCGTTTCAAGTGGCGCCGGCGCTGATATGGCAGCTGATAGCGAACTGGCCAATATACTTGGTCATCGCACACACCGACGTTTCACCGATGAACCGGTTTCAAACGACCTGCTGGAAGTTCTCTTGGCCGCGGCGTTCTCAGCGCCGGCAAAGTCGGACTTGCAGCAGTCTGCCGTTGTGATCGTCCGAAACGCCGACAAGCGCAAGGAGATAGCAAACCTCATTCCATCAATGGAATGGATTGGAACCTGTCCGGTCTTCATGGTGTTTCTCGGAGACAGCCGACGAATCCGACGGATCTGTGAAATGCGCGGGAAACCCTTTGCGAACGATCACCTTGATGCGTTCATGAACGCCGCCGTCGACACAGGTCTTGTGCTGATGAACTTCATCCGGGCAGCCGAATCTGTCGGGCTCGGCTGCTGTCCGATCAGTGTTGTGCGAAACCATATCGACGCGATAAGCGAAATTCTCGACCTGCCGGATCATGTCTTTCCAGTCGCGGGAATGACCCTGGGACATCCGGCCACCGAGGGTTACATAAGCTTGCGACTACATCCCGCGGTCAACGTTCATATCGATCGATATGACGATTCCGGACTCGCGACCGAGATCGATGCCTACGATCGGCGCCGGGACGCTAGGTTCTCAATACCCCAGGACAAACAGCGGATGAGTGACAGTTTTGGTGTTGCGAACTTTTATGGTTGGTCCGAGGACAAGGCGCGCCAGGTTGCGGTGCGAGAGCGCGACCAATTAGCGGGTTATCTCAAAAGCAAGGGTTTCAATCTGAACCGACCACTTCAAGACCGGTCACCGGGGATAAAGGACCCTAAAAGTTTCATTTCATGGTCACCAGAACCCAGCCATCCGATGGACCAAAACATTTAAACGTAAATCGCGATAGGCGTATTCCCGCAGAGCGTCATGATGCAGGAGCGCGATTGTCAGGCCCTATCCGGGCCACCCGCAAGTCACAGAACCGCCATTAGGTTCTCGGGACCAAAGACAACAGGCCCCCCGGGGGCTCGCCCCCTCGAAGCGTAAAAAAGGCGCGGCCAATCATATTACGATCGAAAAAAGGCCAATCCGTTTGGCTCACACGTCCAATTGGCAGACCTCACACGTACCTCGCAACCTTTGTAGCCATCGCGCGCGCTAGGCCCAAAATCAGATGAACGCGGAAACCGGCGCGGCAAAGAGAACCATCCAGTTCGAGCATGGGAAGATGCGCCGTCAAGCCTAACGGTCAATAGGTTCTCATATGTTTAGCCCGCCGAAATGAATTAACTTCAAGGGCAAGATAGGCAGTCCGGGAACGGGTCGCCATTGCGTCCCTCAACACCATATCGATAGCCCCATTGGCAAAGCCAGCATTGTCATTGGCGCAGGCACACTCGCAAGGCTCGTCATCCGTGTGTCTTGGCTAGTTACCGCCGATCACGCGTGCCGCAGTATTCAACCGGCCATGGAAGCGGCGGTCGCTCACGTGACCCTCGGTGTTTCCCACCATACCCTGAAAACATTTTGACCTGCTCGGTTTGAGCAGGCCCGCGGGCCATCCGTTCCGTTTAGAATTGGATACTAAGAGTTAACCAATTTAGGCAACCAGAGAACGATTTCAGGGAACGCCAAGAACAGCCCTATTGTCACCACGTCGGCGGCGAAAAACGGCCCAATGCCGCGGAAAACGTCGCCCAGCGGTATATCGGGTCTGACAGCGGCCACAACGTAGCAATTGAGCCCCACCGGTGGGGTGATGAGGCACACCTCGCACATCTTGACGACGATGATACCAAACCAGATCGGATCATAACCGAGCGCAATGACCGCCGGATGCACCACGGGCAAGGTCAGCAATAACATGCCGATCGCGTCCATAAACATGCCAAGAACGGCGTAGCCCAAAAGGATAAAGATCATGACTACGACCGGTGGGAACGGCAGCGCAACCACAAACTCCGAGAATGCCTGCGGTAATCCTGCATATCCGAGGAACCGAACGAAGATCAACACGCCCCAAATAAGCGCGAAGATCATCACCGTTAGTTTAGCGGTTTCCAGCAGCGCTTCTTTCAGCGCACCCCACTTCATTCCCTTTACAAGAGCCACCACTAAAACTACGAACGCGCCGAGCGCACCAGCTTCGGTCGGCGTCGCAGTACCCGAATACATAGAATAGAAAATCACCGCGACGACTACAAAAATCGGAATTGTTCCTGGAATACTGGCCATCCGTTCCGACATTGGTGGGGACGGGATAGCCCGGCCGAGTTCAGGCTTCCACATGCACTGCCCAATGATAAGCAGCGCATAAATCAATGCCGACACAATCCCAGGTAAAAACCCCGCTAAAATAAGCGTACCAACAGATTCTTCGACAATGATCGCGTAGATCACAAGGATCGCACTTGGTGGTATAAGCGACGCTAGCGTCCCCCCGGCCGCCACAACACCTGCAGCCAATCGTCGATCGTAACCATGTTCCAGCATATGCGGAATCGCCACACGGCTGAACACGGCAGCGGTCGCCGTGCTAGCACCCGACACAGCCGCAAAACCAGCCGTAGCGAAAACGCTAGCCACTGCCAGCCCACCAGGAACCCAACCGACCCAAGCGCGAGCAGCACGGAACAATGCATGGGTCAAACCACCATGGTAGGCGATGAAACCGATTAAAATGAACATCGGCAGCACGCCCAGCGCATAATTGATAGATTTGGAGTGTGGGACCGTTCCACTAATTCCAGCGCCAGCTTTCCAGCCAATAATCGCTATTGTGCCAAACATACCCACGAGAGCAGCAACGATGAATACGCGGACCCCAGCGAACACCATGAGCAGGAGCGCAAGAGTCCCGACCAGACCAATTGTAAATTCATCCATTATCGGGACACTCCACTTCCGACAATATTAACCTTCTCATCCTCTCCAGCGAGACCCGCGTCGATTTCATGTTGAGCCTGTTCATCGACGGTTTCGATGATGGGCACACCAATAGGCTTGGAATTCGGATACAGGAACAGCCGGATGAACCCCGCCAGCTGAATCCAAAGTCGAATCTGAAGACTTATAAACGCTATAACGAAAAGGATTTTCCCTGGCCAGATCGGCAAATCGATATTGATCGAAGAATCACCGATGTTCCAAGCTCGAAGAAAATGCGTATATGCATACCAACACAAGATCGCAATAGTGAACATAGCGATCAGCGTTCCAAGCACCTCAAGAAACCATAATAAACGTCCCGAAAACCGGCCGATGATAAATTCCATGCGGATATGGCCACCGAGTTTTTGTGTGTACGCTATCGACAGGACCGCAAAAACCGGCATAGCGAATTCAACTAAGTCGGGATAACCCTCAATCGGATGGTTGAAAATCTTCCGTCCCACGACCTGAACAACAGCAAGCATCATTAGGCCAAGGATGACCAATGCCGACATTAGGTTAAACGAACTCTCTACTTTGAAAACCCAAGCATCGACCTTTGCTAAAAGGCGCGCTCCCAGAGATAGTTCGGAGAGGTCAGTATCCGCCATTGCTCCACCCGAGTTTTTAATGAAGGAAGGCCGCCAGGCTCTAGAGACGACCTGGCAGCCTTCCACAACAGTTTGGCAGTGACTTGGTTCAGCCGCCTTTTGCGGTCTTCAGCACTAAATCAAGAAGTTCTTGTGCCGGGATCCGGCCTTCGTTCTTCTTGACCCATTCCTCCCAAACCGGCCGTCCCGCTTGTTTCCGAAACTCCGCCATTTGATTCTCGGGGATCTTAACAGCAGTAAGTTTTGGATCGGCCGCCCATTTTGCCACATTGACCTTGTCTTTCGCGGCATAAGCAGCTTTTTGAGCTTCATACGCACCGTCTTGAACGTCGTCCAGGAGCTTCTTGTACTGCGCTGGCAGAGCCTCATACGAGTCTATGTTAAAGACAATCGGGCAATTAACGGTTCCGAGAGACATGTTGGTGGTATACCAATCGGAAATTTCGTCGAGCTTATATGCTGCGAAGGTGTAGGTATATGGGAAGCCGATGGCATCAACTGTTCCACGCTGCAGGGCCGTGTAAACCTCGGACGCTGGCATGCTGGTTGGTTTGGCACCGATCTTTTTTGCCGCAGCGCCCATGCCGCCCAGCGCCCGCAAGCGCTTGCCTTTAAAATCAGCGACACTCGCCGGGGGCTTGCCTTTCCCCATATATTCGTACTGAGGCAACATCATCGACATGTAAATTTTGGCGTTCCATTTTGCGAGTGCCTTGGTCGAAGACGGATGCTTATAGATCACGTCATGGACTTTCCGCATGATATCCAGATTAGCCAGTGGCAAGAAAGGCAAATCAAGCACGTTTAAAGGCTTGTTTTTACCAGGGTGATAAGCCGCGCAGAAGCTAGCCATTTCAAATGCCCCAACGGAAATCCCGTCCAGGTTTTCTTTACTTTTCGAAAGCTGTTGACCGTAGTAGAGCTTAATATTGAAGTTGCCGCCGGTAGCATCCGACACCGCCTTCGAGACATATTCCGGCGCTTCCGTAAACGCTCGGCGCTTGCCCCAAAGCGACATACGCCATGTAATCTCCGGCCCCTTAACTTCCTGAGCTTGCGCGCTTCCGGGCACGCTGACTTCCGCGAGACCGGCGATGCCAAAGCCGATAACGCTAAGAGCGATTATTGTCTTGCGCATGGTAATGTTCCTTCCCTGCCGTAACGCAATCCGAATTTGTTTTTGGCCTTGTCGTGTTGGCCGTTTGGCCAGTTGTTGAGCATGCGAGCATAGCGTCGCAACTCGCACCCATCAACGGTTGATCGAGTTGCACTAAACTGACGTATTTTGATCACTGGATCAAACAGCTATCATTTATCCGAACCGGCCAGGGATTTGACGGGTCATTATGCTGTTAATTAGGACCTCTCATAGTCGTAAAACACAGCAACCCATTTGACCTAAGCAGCGTGTTTCTGGTTCGAAATCCGCAAACCACAAAAACAGCTCTAAAAAACTAGAACCAAATCGAAAAGGCACACAATGCCAGCGCATGACGCACCGTCCGCCACAGCGACTATCAAAGTCTGCTTTTTCTTGTTGAAAAAAGAGAACGATCACGTTGAGTTGAATCTGCTTCCTTTCATGCTCGGAAACCACCTGTATAGTCTGGCCGACCCGATCGGGCTTAAGGCGGAAACGGCCTATGGCATTTGGCACGGCGCTGGCTTGACAAATAACCGCCCAGAAATCATTTCCGTGGCTAAACCGGTGGATTGATCGTGCTTCGTTTAATATATGACCGAACATTAGCCGCTGCTGCACACCGTCATGCGAAATCGTGGCTGGCGCTGGTTTCTTTCCTCGAAAGCTCGGTCTTTCCTATACCGCCTGACGTGATGTTAGTGCCGATGGTATTGGCCGACCGGGATCGTTGGGTACAAATCGCATTGGTATGCACTTTGGCGTCAGTCGCTGGGGGACTAGCCGGTTACACGATAGGTTTATTTCTGTTTGACACCGTAGGCCAGGCCCTGATGGAGTTCTATGGCCACAGTGAAGAATTTGCCAAATACACAGCGTACTACATCGAATGGGGGGCCTGGATCGTCTTCGGCGCGGGTCTCACGCCGTTTCCTTACAAAGTCGTCACAATCGCCAGTGGAGTAACTAATCTAGACGTCGTGATATTTGTAATCGCCTCGGCCTTGGCGCGTGGACTTAGATTTTTCGCTGTGGCTGCGTTCCTTTGGCGATTTGGGCCCGCGGTACGCCAAATTCTGGAACGCTATCTTGGGCCGATAACCGTGCTATTCTTCGTCTTGTTAATCGGTGGTTTGGCTGTTCTAAAATATCTGGTGTGATGATTGACGAATGAACAATCCAGACCGGACGCCCTCCATTCTTATATTCCTAGGGTCCGCCGCCCTTCTGCTCGGAGCCTATGGTTTTGAGTATATCGGCGGGCTCCAGCCCTGCGTACTCTGCCTTTACCAACGTTTGCCGCACGCGGCCGTTCTGGCGATCGCACTCTCCGCGATCCTCCTGGTCTCCCGTCCCGTCGCGACTTTATTCCTCACTGGTTTAGCTGGATTGGTTTTACTGACAAGTGCCGGGATTGCCGGTTATCATGTCGGGGTCGAACAGAAATGGTGGGAGGGCCCGGCCGGCTGCCAAGCACCCGGAACCGCCGAAACGGTCGCGGCCTTGCGGGCCCAACTCCTTGGACGACCTGTGATCCGGTGTGGTGAGGTGCCTTGGTCCCTGTTTGGAGTTTCCATGGCCGGTTACAATATGCTGATCTCAACCGCCATGGGGCTCTTTGCACTCTGGACAACCCGAAAAATTACCCGTGAGAGGCCTAAGCCATGAACACCACCACCCGACTGCTAGGTGACCTGGACAGCAAGGCCCTAGTCGACAGGTTCATCCGGGTCAATCACGCTGGTGAGTTTGGCGCCAAACGTATTTACGAGGGCCAGCTTGCGATACTTGGCAAATCAACCTACGGGTCCACGATCCGACACATGCAGAAGCAGGAAGAGCGTCACCTGGAATCTTTTGACCGACTAATCGTCGAACGCAGAATACGCCCCACAGCACTCCATCCTATCTGGAACCTAGCCGGTTTTGCACTCGGTGCAGGTACTGCTCTATTGGGACCTAAAGCAGCCATGGCCTGCACCATCGCAGTAGAGGAGGTCATCGACAAGCACTATGCCAAACAGGCCGAACAGCTCGGCCAGGACGATAAAGAATTGAAGGCCACAATCGAAGAGTTCCGAGCCGAAGAATTAGAGCACCGGGACACAGCACGTGAGCACGGTGGTGAAAAGGCGATCGGTTACCCGGTCCTGCGCCGTCTAATACAATCCGGCAGTAGGGCGGCTATATGGCTCTCAGAACGGATTTGAGAGATGGCATGGCAGCCTGCCATTCACCAAAGCTTGATCCGCTCATAGATCCTAATGTTGATCCTGGCGCGCATACCCGGTGTCAAGTTAGGCGGTGGATCGTCAATCCGGATGCGCACGGGTACCCTCTCGATACCACCCCCAAAACCAGTACCGGAACTCATGGTTGAAATACCCATCTCGGCCGTTGTCACGTTTCCAATCCGACCCACTGTCCCAAAATAATCTTCAAACGGATAGGCCTCGAATTCGATCAGGACCGCCTGCCCGCTCCGAACGTGACGCATCTGGCTTTCGTCGACATAGGCTTCAAGCCAAAAGTGTTTTGGATTATGCACCATCAAAATGGTGACGCCGTCCTCCACGTACTCTCCGGCGTAGCGATGTACGCGCCCGACCACCCCGTCGATCGGCGAGCCAATGGAACGGTAACCCAGTTCGACCTCCTGCAGACGGATGTCGTCCTTTATGCGAGTCTGCTCCAAGTCCGAAATTTTGATCTTCTCCAGGATCACGTCTATTTGGGTGCGGGTCGACTTCAACTGGTCATATTCACGCTTCGCGACCTCTATATTGGCTTCGATCAGACCAGACTGCCCCTGCAACTTCAGAAGCTTGTCCTGCTCTGTATTGAATTTATCCTCCGATGTTAGGTTCTTATCCAAGAGGAATTTAATGCGCGCCAGGTTCTTCCTTGAGAGGGCAAGACGCCCCTTAATGGAGAGATGTTCCTGCTCGATCGCCCGAATTTTCTGAAACTGCGTCTGAAGTTTAGAAGCCAATTCGGTCGCGAATGCGCGTTTCTCGGAAATCAGTCGTGTACGCTCAGCCTCTTTTAACTGCAAATCCGTGCGCAGCGCACCCAGGCCGAGCCTTATATCGGAGTCCTCGAGCCGGATAAGTGTCTGCCCTTTGGTAACTTGTGCACCCTCTTCGATCAAAACTTCACTAATTTTACCATCTACCTGGGCCGAAATCTTGGTGAGCTCGGAGCGTATTCGCGCATCATCCTCGTAAACATGGGTAAACCAGTGAAAAGTTTCGTATGAGGCAAGCAAAACGCCTCCTGCAACGCCCACGAGGATTATCGTCCTGACTGTCTGTTTAAGCGCCATTGAAGTCCTCGCTATCTGGATCGCCAATCATCCAATCAAGTCAGGCCCGGGGTTGGTTCCAAGCCAATGTTGTGATTTACAGATGCCTCCAGATCGCCACCGACGCTATCAGCAATATAGGGGGCGTTCAATAAATCCAACAGGGTCCGCCCGGTTTGCGAATGGACGACGGTCTTGACTATCACCAGCGACGTGAGCACTGACGACGATTCCGCGCCGATCCGGGCCCTGCTTTCTAAGCCCAGCTTCCTGAGCATATGGGGTGTCGGCGGCCTTTCCGGTGTGGTGCGTTGGTTTCAACTCCTGGCGCTTGGAATCTACACCTTCGAGATCACTGGATCTCCATTATTAGTTTCGAGTATTCCCGTCCTCTGGATGCTGCCCTTGACCCTGTTTGGCCCACTCTTTGGCGTGATCTCAGAACAAGTAGACCGAAAGATCCTGCTGATTTCCTCGCTCGGCTCGGTTACCTTACTTCAGATCGTCATGGCCGGCCTCGCTAATGCGGGTGAACTCAATTACGAGGTAGTGGCTATTGCCTCATTTCTAAGCGGACTGTTCTGGGCCACCGACATTCCACTCAGGCGCAGAGTTCTAGGGGATTTAGCAGGCTCGAGAATTTCAGCGGCAATGAGTCTCGATTCTGCGACGGGAAACGCAACCCGAATGGCCGGCCCATTGCTGGGCGGCGTGGTCCTTCAGTGGCTCGGCATGTTTGGGGGTTTCACGCTGTCTGGCGCTCTCTATGGGTCCTGTGCGTTGCTGGTCGTCCTAACTCGGGTTCCCGGACGCACGGGCGTGGGCATGATACCCAATATACTGCGTGATCTTGCCGGTGGAGTGCACTTCGTAATAGGGGATAAAAAGTTACGGCGGATCCTTTTAATCACTATTGTCTTCAATGTTTGGGGCTTTCCATTCACCTCGATGATCCCGATAGTTGGCCGAGACGAACTTGGTCTCACACCCTTTATGGTAGGCGTGATCTCTAGCCTGGAGGGCTTCGGTGCCTTTGTCGGCGCACTCGTGGTCGCCGTGCTAGCGCACCGGGAAAATTTCTTCAATATCTATGTCTTCGGTACGGTCCTCTATCTCACGATGATCGGTTATCTCTCGCTGCTAACCTTTGTCGCTGGGGGGCCATACCACTCTTTAATCGCCACAGGCCTGACCCTGACTGTGATCGGCATCGGCAGCGCTTGCTTCGCCGCGATGCAGAGCACTTTAACCTATTTGGCCGCGCCGCCGGAATACCGAAGCAGAGTGCTTGGCGTGCTCACACTCTGCATTGGCGCTGGCCCACTCGGCTTCTTCAATGTCGGCTGGATGGCCGAGGAATTCGGTGTTTCCGCAGCACTCGCTATCATCTCCGCCGAAGGCCTATTCGCGTTGCTCGTTCTATGGGCCTGGAGCGAATCTGCGGGCACAGCGAAGGTCGAGGCAGCAGAATAACTAGGGGTTAAGCAATACTTAACCGGTAAGATCGACGATCCGGAGCGAGGCCGCCTCGCCCACCCAGCGCGCTAATTGAAGAACTTCATCGTCGAAGGCGTCGGGATCCGATGACGCTAGTACAAGGGCAGCCACGACACGGTCGTCCCGACGCAATGGGACAGCCAACATAGCTCGGATACCACTTTCCAAAACCGGACCAAAACGCGGAAACCGAGATAGCAATGTTTCTTCGTCACCACCAGCCCAGGTGCCATCGCCAGCCGCGATTGCGGCCTCAACTACGGTGCCCGTGAGCGTGCGCCGATGTCCCGTCTCACGTCCCGCAACGTTTTGTCCATACACATAGACATCGATGAACTCGTAGGCTTCGCGATCGATCAGGCCGATGTTAAGCCGATCGAAGGCGGTCTTGTGAGATAGAAACGCGACCATCCGATCGCCCAGCTCTCGTAGGGTTGCCGCGCTGGCAAAGTCGGTCTCACCCATCGAAAGTCAGTTCATTGTCCCAGACTTCCTTGGGCATTGGCAGACCCAGGAAAACCTTATCACTGAGAGGTCCATCGGGCTCCAGTCCTAAGGCGGCCAAAACCAACATCAACTGACGCGTATGTTGGCCCGAGTGCCAGCAGGTTCGTTCCAACACCTCGTGCAGACTGACATCACCATAGTATACATTGCCCGGCTGATTGAAGTCTGTGGTTTTACCCTCTCGCTCCCACCAAGACCAAAGTCGATCACGCACGATTACCGCATAGTCCAAAAGCTGACTTTTGCTATCCATTCCGAACGGGAGGATGCTTTTCAGCGCATCGTAGGTATAGGGCGCGTCATGCTCGACCTTGTCGAGAAAGACGTCCGGTATATTCATAACGTGATAGGCGAGTTGCCTGTAAGAGCGCGGCCGACCCGGCAGAATGGTGTCCAGTTGATTTTCTGGAATTTGCGCCGCGTAGCGCTGGACGCCATGGAGGATCTGGTCGAGGCGTTCTATCATCACCGCCGGGCCCAACATCTTCTTCTCAACGTAGGGAAATCCAGCTATCCGAGCCACGTCCCGGAATACTGCACCATTCGCCCAGTCGCTACCGCGGGCCACAATCGGCACCAGTTTCAGCCCCAACGCAGCCAATTCTTCAAAGCCAACCTCATCCTCTAAAACGTTGACCGAGACGAAATCGTGTCCATTGGCAATAAGAAACTCCTTGGTTTTTAGGCAACTAGAACAGCCTGGTTGCCAATAGACCTTGAGCGGCAGAAGATCGGTAGACTGCGTCGTGGTCATATTATTATTCCTCCTTAAAAATCGGCCAACGCGCGCGTACTTTGAAAATTCCCGAATGATGGCCACTCTTTTAATGGATCCGCGATAATGTCCCTCTTCAGGGCTTGTCCAATGATACACTCCGTTTCAACCCGCCGCCTATGACGGCATGTGCCGTTGAAACCATTCCACGGTCTCACCCATCACAACATCGAATGCCGGCTTGACATAGACCTCGTAGTGTCCGCAATTAGGGATCACAACCATCTTTTTTGGCTCGCCCGCGTGGTCATAAAGAGAGCGCAGATCTTCGGGTGGCACGAGACGGTCGTCGCCGGCCGCAATTAACAGGATCGGGCGCGGCGCAATCTTGTCAACCACCCATTCGGGGTGAAACTGCAACGTCTCATCGACATACTCCAAAGGAATAGTCCCGACCGCGTCTGAATTCTTAGAACGAGCTGCAGCGGCTAGTTCGGCCGACTGACGATCCGGCAGCAGCACCTCCTCGCGAGCGACGAACTCGGACGCTCCCGTCATAACCCGGCGTTCGCGATCCTGCTTCGAGCGTTTCAATAGGTCGAACCACTCATCCGGCCGGCGTACGCTCCGCATCCAGCGCGCGCCGTGGCCCATGCCAGCCACGCCAACTGTGCATTTTACACGTTGGTCGATGGCAGCGGTATAGGCGACAGTCGCGCAGCCATAGCTAGTGCCATAGAGCCCGATCTGACCCTCATCGACCTGGCTCTGCACCGAAAGAAAGGTGATCGCCGCCTGAACGTCGGCCACTCTGCTATAGGGTGCGAGACGACTGCGACTGCCATCGCTCTTTCCCCAACCCTTGTAGTCGAAGGTTAGCACGGCGTAACCGGCCTGGTTCAAGGCCGCAGCGTTATCCGGCAAATAAAGATCTTTAACACCAGTGTAACCATGGCAAAGCACCACACCAGCGCGAGACTCCCCTTCGCCAAGATCGTCCGGCAGGTAGAGATCACCGTCGAGCTTCATGCCTTCGCTATAAAAAGTCACTGGTTCACGCATGCCACCCTCGCAACCGGCTCTTTCAGCCACTACACGATATTTTGTGGGTCCGGCTTCCGCCGCCCTAGATTGTCTCTAGACTAACGCCGTGACGCCTGGTGCGTAAGGCCTGGGCGCGACATATAGCAGATCAAAGCGGCAGGCTCGAGGGAATGACCATGACCGATAAAGCGGGATTCATTGGGCTAGGAGCCATGGGCGGCCCAATGGCACTTAACATGTTGAAAAAAGGAATACCTCTTATCGTTCACGACATTGATCCCGTGAAGGTCGAAAAACTGGCTGCAGCAGGCGCAGAGATCGCGCGATCCTCTAAGGAGACCGCCGCCTCCGTCAAACGGGTAATCTGCCTAGTCGAAACAACAGAACAAGCCCGCGACGTAATCCTGGGCGAGAACGGGATAATCCATGGCGTCGACGCTGGCGACGTCGTGCTCTGCATGTCGACGATCGACCCACTGGTAGCCAAGGAGATTGGTGTTAGCCTAAACGAAAAGGGTGTCAAAATGCTTGATGCGCCGATCAGTGGCGGGACGCCCAAGGCCCAGGAAGGGACGCTAGCCGTCATTGTTGGCGGCGAGGTCGAAACCTTCGAGAGGTGCCGCGACATCTTCGATGCCGTGGGTGAACACGCGTTTCATGTCGGTCCTCAGGGACAAGGGCTTGTGATGAAGCTAATCAACAACATGTTGGGCATCACCAACACCATCGTCCTGATCGAGGGCTTAGTCATCGGGGCGAAATCAGGGATCGGGCTACAGACTATGTACGACGTTCTGAAGGTATCCTCGGGCGACAGCGCAGCCGTCGATTTCCGGGTGCCCCGGATCATGTCCGGCGATTTCGAGCCCGGCGGGACCATGGATATCGTCTTCAAAGACCAGGAACTGGTCACCCAGTATGCTAAGCAGATCGGAGTGCCTACACTGATGGCAAACGTCAGCCAGCAAGTCTATCAAATGGCTCGCACTGCCGGTCTAAACAAAAAGGATTCCAGCGCTGTGGTAAAGATCTATGAACAGCTGGCCGACGTCAGCGTTGTTGGAAGGATATGACAATGCCGACTATAGTACTGATACATGGCGCTTACCAGGGGGGGTGGATCTGGCAACGGACCTCCAAGATATTGCGCGAGGCTGGCAACCTAGTGCTCTCCCCAACACTTGAGGGTTGCGCGGAACGAGCCCACCAGATACGCCCCGGCATAAACACCGAGAGCCATGCCGATGAGATCGCCCAGTTGCTGTTTTACGAAGACATCACCAATGCGGTCTTGGTTGGCACCAGCTCAGGCGGCATGGTGATGGCCAAAGCGGCCGAAATGATGCGGGATCGGGTTGAACAGATTATTTTCGTCGATGCACTTGCTTTGATGGACGGCGAAAGCGTCGGCGACATTGTACAGCGCAAAACCGCTATCAACACTGCTCTTGCCTCAGGGCCCCCAAGGTCGGACGTGATCAATCGACTGTTCAAAGACCTGGAGGAACCAACCAAAAGCTGGGCCATAGAGCGCTATACTCTGCAACCGATCGCTTGCATGCGTGATCCAATCGAGCTGAAACGGTTCTGGACGCAGAAATGGAAGGCGTCGGTGATATGGTGCCGGCAGAGTGTCAATCCTCCAGAGGCCCACCAGCGCCGCACTGCCGAAACCTTAGGCGCGAGCTGGCATGAACTCGACACCGGCCACTACCCAATGCTGAGTGAGCCGGTGGCTCTGGCTCGTCTAATTATGGAGGGGGGATAGGAAAGGCAGCGTTAAATACAAAAAGTTGTTTCTCATTCTGAGCTTGTCGAATAAAGCACCACCGCCGTCATCCAACGCTGGCGTCTGCGCTCGAGGCGGGAGACAGCGGTCTCGCCGTCATAGACCGTGGGTTGCGGTTCGGCGACGCATCCCGGTGCGATGTCGAGGGCATTGACGACGCAAGTGGCAAGCGTCCTACTTTTTTCGGGATCTTCCATAGTCGCGGCGACGTAAACTCCACAATCGGCGCAGATTAGATAGTCGGTGATCCCAAGGCCCATTCGGTAGCGAGACAACTTGGCTGGTGCCTCGACAATGATTTCGAGGCTTCCTTGCGGATCCGCCGTCGCGCGCACGTTGTGCTTTCGGCAAAATGAGCACTGGCAAGCTCGGACCGGCAGCTCTTCGAAAGGCTTGGAGCCATGGAACACGACACTTAGGTTCCCACAGTGGCAGCCTCCCGTGACCACATCCTTCATGTCCTAGCCCTCCTGCCTCAACCCGCATATGGTTCCTGACGGTATCGTGAAAGATGGAGAGGTCAATGTCGGCCGGAACAGATTTACACAGGGACACATTTGTGATGGACGGACTGGTCTATCATTCGGACGGCAACGTCGATGACCTTCGCGCAGGACATATAGACGCCCTGAACATAACGGTTTGCCATTTCGAGGCTGATTTCGCGCAAGCTTGCGGCGAGATCGCACGCTGGCATGGCATATTAGCCGCACCGAACACACCATGGATGCGGATAGAAAAGGCAACCGATTTCGACACCGCCCGGGCTTCGGGAAAAGTCGGGCTCGTGATGGGTTGGCAAAATACACGCCCAATCGCGGACGAATTAGACCGGATTCATTTCTTCCACCAGCTCGGCCTCCGGATCATGCAGCTAACCTACAACTACCGGAACGCCCTGGGAGACGGTTGCCTCGAACCCGAAGAGGCAGGGCTTACCCTGCTAGGGCGCCAGGCGATAGAAATTATGAACAAGCTCGGTATCGCCATCGATTTAAGCCATGTCGGACAACGCACCATGCTGGACGCAATCGAATGCTCCGCACAACCGGTCCTTATCACGCACGCCAATGCCCGTTCTTTAGCTAACCTGGAGCGCAACAAGACCGACGACATCATCCGAGCAGTTGCCGAGAAAGGCGGGGTTATCGGCGCCAGCATCTATGGCCCAATGTGCTGGGACCAAGACCCGGAGCGCAAGCCGACGATCGAGGACTATCTTGACCATCTGGACTATCTCGCCGAGATCGCGGGTCCGGAACATGTCGGCTTTGGAACCGACCTCGCCACTGGCTCCAATTTCACCCAAATGGCGTCAGAACGTGGCCACTGGCGGCGCTGGGAGGGAATAAATCGGTTCAACAAAGTCTTCGGGGAAAATATTCCGGCACGCTATCTATCCGACTGCAACAAGCACAGTGACCTCCCAAAGGTGACAGAGGCATTACTGGTACGCGGCTGGTCTGAGGAGCATGTGCGGGGCTATCTTGGTGGTAATTTTCGGCGAGTGCTCGACCGAATCTGGAACGCAGGGCCTTGAGAATATTGGCGATAGGCACCTTCGGAAGGGTTGGGGTCAAGGAAGTGCTCGAAATAATTTGGCAATCCTTGTCCTAACCCTACCGTATGTACGCACCGTAACAATAGGAGGGTACAGCCGATAGGACGGCCAACGGTAAATCGTTGCAAACAATACCTATTGACGCTGCTCGCGATAGAGCACGTAACAACCCGCGGCAACGATCACAGTCGCACCGAGCCACATGTTCATGCTTGGCACATCACCGAAAATAAGAAACCCCAATAAAGCTACCCAGATCAGTTTTGTGTAATTGTAAGGCGCAAGAAATGAAGCCTCGGCCCTGTTGAAGGCAGCGATCATACAGAGATGGGCCAGGGCGCCCATAACGCCAGTCGAGATAAACACTGCCCAATGCGTCCCCGTCGGCGTGCTCCAGACAAATGGCACCAGAAGGCTGGTCCAGAGCATCCCGCCAATGCCCGTATAAAACAAGGTTGTATGGGTGCGCTCGGTACCTGCCAAAATTCGGGTAACTAGCTGAAAAAAAGCGAAGAACACGGCTCCCACTAGCGGCATCACAGCGGCCCAAAGCCAGAGCCCGCCGCCCGGTCGTATAATGACTACAACTCCTGCGAGCCCCAGGGCTACAGCAACCCAACGATGCCAACCAACGCGTTCCTTTAGGATCAGTGCGGAAAGGGCGGTGATAAACAATGGCGCGGTAAACCCAATCGTCGTAGCTTCAGCGATCGGCAAATATTTCAAACCAACAAACAGAGTTGATATCGAGGCGACAAGGCAAGCGGGCCGCACCAGTTGTAATACACGCCGGTCCGTCGCTAACAAATTAGCCAGCCGTTCGTGACGGATCCCGAAGTAGACAAACAGCGTCAGATTAATTCCAACGAAGTAACCCCAGACCAGTTGCACCGCGTGGAGATCAGTGGTGTAGATCTTACACACTGTGTCTACCACGGAAATCAACAGAACCGCCGCGGCGAAGAGTGCAATCGCGTGGAGCGGTTGTTGTTCCTGCAACATGCCGACTTCCGAGCTCGTTAGTTAAGATTTGGGATGGAACCGGTGTCAGTACCGGCTTGCCATCGAAATGGGCTCGGATGTTGTCATAGACCAGATCCCCCATGGCACGACGCGTCTCGTGTGTGGAGCTCGCAATATGGGGAGTTAGAACCACGTTATCCATCTCCATCAATTCGGCTGGCACCCTCGGTTCGCCGTCGAACACGTCTAATGCGGCCCCCGCTATCCTACCGTCCTTAAGTGCCGTGATTAGAGCCGATTGATCCACGATGGTGCCGCGCGCTGTGTTTATTAAGAAACCGTTCGGACCTAACGCTTCCAGGACCTTAGTGTCGACTAAACCGCGGGTCGCCGCTCCTCCCTCGCAAGCAACCAACAGCATATCGCTCGCCTCAGCTAAATCCATAATACTTGGATATGAACGGTAAGGAAGATCGCCCATCGGCTTGATGTCATGATAATTAACGTGAATTCCGAAGACTACGGCCCGTCGAGCGACCGCCTTGCCAATCCTACCAAGCCCTAGAATCCCCAAGCGTTGGCCCTTAACCGTGGTGCCAAGGTCCATGCGACGATGCCGCCAAGATCCAGTCCGGAGAAATCGTTCAGCCTCACCAATTCGCCTTGGAGCCATAAGGATGAACGCCATGGCAAGATCAGCCACATCGCCAGTCAGCACTTCTGGAGTATGGGTGACAATCACACCCCGTCGTTGGGCGGTAGCGACATCGGTTGCATCAAATCCAACGCTAAACGAAGCTATGATCTCAAGTTGACCGAGGCGGCCAATCAGGTCGGCCTGTGGCCCCCTAATGCCGCTTGCCAGAATACCTCGGATCCGAGGCCCTATTTCATTGAGCACTTGTTCTGGATTTTTTGGATCGATGAAGTCGTGAATTGTGAAGTCCCGCCCAAGTCGTTCGATCAAGTCGGGTGGAAGCATGGCTATTTGTAATAGATCAGGCACGGGCAAGGCTCCCTAAAGTCCGATTTGGGTGCGCGCAGAACGTAAAGCATTCCCGCAACTTAATGAACCGGAGCCGCATACAAATGACAATAATCTAGCGTCACATCAGTCAATAGGATCAGCAAAACATCATCTGGTTACTCATTGCAGAAGTATTTGGCTCTTGTCCCTGTTGCTCCCCCGTTGATCCTTAATCAAATAGCGTAATCCAGGATCGTGTGTGGTTCCAGGTAACGTCCCGCAACGGGATAAAAATGAAACGTCATGTAGGTACAACGGAAAGTAGTCCAAAACCTGGATCGGTCAGGACACACGTGGCAGCAGGCTCATCCCGCCCCAATCTTGCCAAACCCGATTGGCAAATTTTAAATTAATGCGAACCCGCCTAACCCTGCGCCGTGCCCGTATCACCAACCGTAAAGCTCTCGCCACAACCACACCGACTAGTCTCATTCGGATTGTTGAAAACAAAACCTGAGAACATTTTATCCTCTTGGTAGTCCATTTCGGAACCCAGAATGAACATGACTGCGGTCGGATCTATGAAAAGGGTCACACCCTTTTCCTCGACCATATCCTCGAATTTCTTACGCTCGGTCGCGTACTCTACAAAATAGCTCAAGCCCGAGCAGCCTTTCGACTTTACGCCAACCCTCAAGCCGAGCACCTTTTCGTCGCCGCTCTTATCCATTAGCGCCAACACTCTCTCGGCCGCCGCATCAGTCAGAGTAATCGGTGCCTTGCCTGGTTCGAAATGCAACATCGCTGTTTTCCGTTTTATCACCCCAGAGGTGAGGATTCATTTAAGCACAATCAAGGTGTTTTTAGAACATGTTGAGGGTGAGCTTGGCTTCGTCCGTCATCAGTTCGGGCGTCCACGGTGGTTCCCAAGTAAGTATCACCTCCACTTCACCAACGCCTTCAACCGCTGAGACCGTAGCCGCCACGTCATAAGGCATCTCGCCAGCGACCGGGCAGGCGGGCGCCGGCAAGGTCATGAGGATCTTCACGTCCCCATCCTTTTGCCGCTCGAATTCATAGATCAGGCCCAGATCATAGATATTCACAGGTATTTCTGGATCATGAACGGTCTGCAACGCCTCAACGATTGCTGCGTCGGTCGCGAAGTCTGCGCCTTCCTCGAGCTTGGCACCCGCACGCGCTGTTGTCCCCTCAGGCACGGCCGGATCCATCATCAAGGATCCGTAGGGGTTCAGTCCGGGTCCGAACTCATTCATCGGAAAATCTCCAGCACCTTCTCGAGGCTGTCGACAAGAACGTCAATATCCTCAGTTGTATTGTACATACCAAGGCTCGCCCGCGCGGTCGATGGAAGATCAAAACGCTCCATCAGAGGTTGGGCGCAATGGTGACCCGCCCGCACAGCAACGCCGTTCTGATCGATAATGGTCGATATGTCGTGAGGATGAGCGCAATCCATAGTAAAAGCCACAACGCTGGCTTTTCCCGCAGCAGTGCCAATAAATCTCAGCCCTTCAACTGCTGAAAGTCGCTGGGTCGCGTAGTTCAGCAATCCTCTTTCGTGTTTAGCGATCGCCGACATGCCAACACCACTTACATAATCGATCGCGGCTGCCAACCCGATCGCCTGGGCGATTGGGGGTGTGCCAGCTTCGAATTTATCCGGCAAATCGGCACATGTTGTCCCGTCGATAGTTACTGTGCTGATCATTCCGCCCCCGCCTTGATATGGCGGCATAGCTTCCAGCAGCGCCTCCTTACCGAAGAGAACTCCAATCCCCGACGGGCCATAAAGTTTATGTCCCGAGAATGCATAAAAATCGACGTCCAAATCCCGCAGATCGACTGGCATATGGACAACACCCTGGGCCCCATCGACCAAAATCACAGCCCCTCTCTCATGTGCAAGTCTTGCAATCTCTTTCACCGGTAGAACTGTGCCCAACACATTAGAGACATGAGTAATAGCAACAATTTTGGTCTTCTCAGTGATCATTGCCTCGAAGTCGGAAAGGTGAATGGTCCCATCTTCGTCGACCGGCACAGCTTTGACCACACAGCCGGTCCGGTTCTGAAGCAAATGCCAGGGCACGATGTTGGAATGGTGCTCAGCAAAGGAGATCAAAACCTCGTCACCGTGTCCGAGATTGGCCACGCCATAACTGGCGGCAACCAGATTGATCGCCTCCGTCGTACCCTTTGTAAAGATTATCTCGTGGTCATACTCAGCATTTAAGAAAGCACGCGTGGTTGCTCGGGCCCTTTCATAGCGTACCGAGGCCTGCTCCGACATGAAGTGTAAACCGCGATGCACGTTCGCGTACTCAGCCTCATAGACCTGCCGGATTGTGTCGATTACCTGCCTTGGCTTCTGGGCCGAGCCGGCAGAATCAAGATAAACTAGCCTCTTTCCCCGAACCGACTCCGCAAGGATCGGAAAATCCCGACAGATTGCCTCCACGTCATAGGCTTTGCCCATCATGTTCATCGGATGTTCCGGGTTAGATTTTCGGACAACCAATAAGCTGCCATTTGCTTGAATGCTTCCTTTACGGCTGGGTTTTGGACCTCGTCGATGGCTTCATCAATATAGGCCGAAACCAGTAGGCGCCGAGCCAGATTTCTTTCTATCCCACGTGTCTGAAGATAAAAGAGTTGCTCCTCCTCCAATTCACCCACCGTGGCCCCATGGCTACAGCGCACATCGTCGGCATAGATCTCAAGTTCTGGTTTAGAATCGACCTCGGCCTTATTCGATAGCAACATCGCCCGGTTCATCTGAAAACCGTCCGACTGCTGAGCATCCGGGCGGACCAGTATTTTCCCCTGGAAGACGCCACGCGATGCGCCGGCCAGCACACCCTTGTAAATCTCCCTGCTTCTGCTTCCAGCCGCAGCATGATCAACGAAGGTCGTATTGTCCAGGTGCTGTTCACCATTTCCCATATAAGCACCATTGATCCTGTACTCTGCTTTGCCTCCGGTAATGGTGCCACGGATCTCATTGCGAGCCATTCTGGCTCCAGTCGATAGCACGAAACTGTCGTAAACAGCCCCTTCCGCCACTTCCGTTGTGGTTAGTGCGATGTGAAAAGCATCTAGTGTCTCATTCTGCATTTTGTAATGACCAAGCCGTGCGTCCCGCGCGACTGAAACCTGGGTGACAACATCCGCGAAATAACCGCCCGTCCCCACATGGCTTTCCACAACGTCAACGACAGCACCATCCCCCGCTCGAATTACAAGGCGAGGCGCGAAGGCTGCACCATCGCCACCTCCGAGAGATATCACGTGGACTGGTCTCTCGGTCGCGATGCCCGGCGCGAACTCAAGGATCAGCACGTCTGTAAGGACGGCCGTATTGACGGCCGCAAATGGCAAGCCGTCAGCGGAAATCGTCTCCTCTATCAACGCGCCTAATATGGCGCGGTCCTGCTCTGTGGTTTCGGCCAAGTTGCGCAATGAGAGACCGTCTGGAAGATCGCTGATGTCAGATAGGTCGGATCGGAAAGCACCATTCACCAGCAGGAGTTGCGGCCCATCTAATGGCAGAATACGCTCTCGCGGCACGGCAGCGAGAGCAGCGGGATCGCCCAGGGCGAAAGCGCCAGCCGCGAGTTTATTCAAGTTCGTGTACTTCCAGTACTCCGCGCGAGCGTGTGGCCAGCCAACCTGAGCGTAACGCTTAGCTGCCTGCATATTCAGTTCTGCTAACCAACTAGGTGTATTTTCCGGAGCCCGAGAGGTGGCTTCTTCGATTAGGGCTGTAAACGGCTGGGATTTAGCATCGTTATTGGCCATTAGGCCGCCTCTCCCTCAAACCCGCTATATCCGTTAGCCTCAAGCTCGAGCGCTAGTTCCTTGCTCCCGGAGCACTGGATCCGTCCATTAGCGAGTACGTGCACATAGTCCGGCTCAATATGGTTCAACAGGCGTTGATAGTGCGTGATAAGGAGCATGCTGCGATCCGGCGAGCGGAGTGCATTTATCCCATCGGAGACCACCTTCAAAGCATCTATATCAAGGCCGGAATCAGTCTCATCCAGGACGGACAGCATCGGTTCAAGCACCGCCATTTGGAGGATCTCGTTGCGCTTCTTCTCACCACCCGAGAAACCGACATTGACCGGCCGCCTAAGCATTTCGTCGCTCATGGATAACGCCTTAGCCTTTTCGCGCACCATCTTGAGAAACTCCATCGCATTCGCCTCGGGCTCGCCCGAGTAACGCAGCTTGGCATTGAAGGCTTCCTTTAGAAATGTCATGCCTGCGACGCCGGGAATCTCGACCGGATATTGAAAAGCGAGAAAGACGCCTTCGTTGGCACGTTCATTCGCTTCCATGTCAAGCAGGTCCTTGCCTTGGAACGTGACACTGCCTTCGGTAACTTCGTAGCCTTCGCGGCCCGAGAGAACATAGGAAAGCGTGCTCTTGCCAGACCCGTTCGGCCCCATGATGGCATGCACTTCGCCTGGTCCGATCTCTAAATCGATCCCGCGCAAAACCTCCTGGCCGCCCGCGGTTGCGTGAAGGTTTTCGATCTGCAAAAGAAACATATATTGTGTTATCCCCTACCTCTTTTCTTGGCGTCAATCAGCCGACGCTGCCTTCCAGAGAAATGTTAATCAGTTTCTGCGCCTCAACGGCGAACTCCATGGGCAATTCCTTCATCACTTCCTTGCAAAAGCCATTAACAATTAACCCGACCGCGTCCTCGGCCGAAAGGCCGCGCTGCATGCAATAGAACAACTGATTCTCGCTGATCTTGGACGTTGTCGCCTCATGCTCGACGCGGGCCGTCGGATTGCGTGACTCTATGTAAGGAACAGTATGGGCACCACAACTGTCGCCGATCAGGAGGCTGTCGCACTGTGTGAAATTCCGCGCGCCCTCCGCCTTGGGCATCATCTTGACAAGCCCTCGATAAGTGTTGTCAGCGCGCCCCGCACTAATTCCTTTGGAGATGATGGTCGAACGCGTTCTACGTCCCAAGTGGAGCATTTTTGTGCCGGTGTCCGCCTGCTGGGCATTATTGGTGATAGCGACAGAGTAGAACTCACCCACAGAGTTATCACCCTGCCGGATGCAGCTCGGATACTTCCATGTGATCGCCGATCCTGTCTCAATCTGGGTCCACGAAATCTTCGAATTTATGCCGCGGCACGCTCCGCGTTTTGTGACAAAATTGTAAATTCCACCCTTCCCATTTTCGTCACCTGGATACCAATTCTGCACGGTCGAATACTTGATCTCGGCATTGTCCAGAGCGATCAGTTCGACGACGGCAGCATGCAGTTGATTTTCGTCGCGCTGCGGCGCGGTGCAACCCTCGAGATAGCTCACGTAGGAGCCTTCATCCGCAATGATTAAGGTACGTTCGAACTGGCCGGTGTTTTCGGCATTGATGCGGAAATATGTCGACAACTCCATCGGACAGCGCAAGCCCTTCGGGACATATACGAAGGAACCGTCCGTGAAAACGGCCGAATTCAACGCGGAGAAGTAGTTATCGGCCTGTGGCACCACAGATCCTAGGTGTTCCCTAACTAGATCCGGATGATCCCGCATCGCTTCGGAAATCGAACAGAAAATCACGCCCATTTCGGTTAATTTTGCTTTGTAGGTAGTGGCCACGGAGACTGAATCAAAGACCGCGTCAACAGCGACCACGCCGGCCAACAATTCCTGTTCCTTAAGGGGAATACCCAGCTTCTCGTAGGTGCGCACAAGTTCCGGATCAACTTCGTCCAGACTCTTCGGTCGATCGTCAACGCTTTTCGGTGCGGCGTAATAATAGATATCCTGATAGTCAATTTCTGGGCACCCGATCTTGGCCCAGTTCGGCTCATGCATCACGAGCCACTGTTGATAAGCCTTCAGACGCCATTCCAGCATCCACTCCGGCTCATCCTTTTTGCCTGAAATGAAGCGTATAATTTCCTCGTCAAGCCCCTTAGGCGCAGTTTCCATCTCGAT
>PBMU01000063.1 GCA_002722775.1 Rhodospirillaceae bacterium | reverse complement strand
GCCACGAACGAGCCGAAACGGGGGCCCTGATTTTGTCCAAGTAGAACCTGATAAAGCGTCCTAAACCAGTCCCGCAGATTTTCGAACGGATGGCGGTTGCCGACCTCATATACGGCCTTCTGTATGTCTTCGGCGCTGCTGTTGGGTGTAAGGCCCGAAAGTTCCATGAGTAAGTCGTTCAATGCGGCGCGCTCGGTCGCGTCAGGGGCGCGATAGGACTTCGCAGGTCGCACGAAGTCTTGATAGTAGCTGACAGCGTAACCGGCGAGTGTGTCAAGAAATAAGTTGTCCTCCGGGGTCGCATCAGGAGCATAACGAGTGATGTAGCCCCAGATAACGCTTTTTTCCTCAGCATGGCAGACGCTAGCAAGGTTGAGTAAGAGACTAAAGCCGAGTGGCACTGGGTCGCTAGGCACGGTCCCGGCGTGCATGTGCCAGGCCGGATTCTCTAGGCGTTTAGCGTCGTCCTCTTCAACGAGCTTGCTCCGAAATGCCAGATAGTCGTCGGTATTTTTGGGAATGACGTCGAAATAGAGCCGCTTGGCGCGCTTAGGTTGTTGGAACATGAACAACGACAAACTTTCGGGTGGACCGTATTTAAGCCAGTCTTCGACCGCAATGCCATTGCCCTTAGACTTGGATATTTTTTGGCCGTTCTCGTCCAAAAACAGCTCATAGATTAGGTTCTCGGGCGCAGGTGAGCCGAGTATCTGGCAGATCTGAGATGAGGCCTTGACGCTGTCGATTAGGTCTTTGCCGCACATCTCGTAGTCGACATTAAGCGCTTTCCAGCGCATTGCCCAGTCGACCTTCCACTGCAGCTTGCAAGCTCCGCCGCAGACTGATACCTCGACCTTCTTACTGGTACTTTGGTCTTCGTAAACTACAGTTCCCGCATATTCGTTACGCTCAATAATCGGGACTTGTAAGACGTGTCCAGTCCGTGGGCAGATGGGTAGGAAGGGGCTGTAGGTTTTCTGGCGCTCCTGTCGCAATGTCGGCAGCATAACTGCCATAATCTCATCGTAGTGACGCAGCACCGATAGTAGCACCTCGTCGAACCTTCCGCTTAGATAGTACTCGGTGGAGCTCAGAAATTCGTATTCGAACCCGAATGAATCGAGAAAGCCTTGCAATCGGGCGTTGTTGTGATGTGCAAAGCTCTCATGGGTTCCAAACGGGTCGGGCACTTTGGTTAGCGGTTTGTTGAGGTGTTGGGCCACCATCTCTTTGTTTGGGATATTGTCTGGCACCTTACGCAAACCGTCCATGTCGTCCGAGAATGCAAGCAATGTGGCGGGCACCTTGGAGAGCTTGGTGAAAGCGTTCATCACCATTGTGGTGCGGAAGACTTCGCCGAAGGTTCCGATATGTGGCAGACCCGAGGGGCCATAGCCGGTCTCGAGTACCACGTGATCCTTATCTGGAGCATTACTGCCCAATCGCTTGACGATCTTGCGTGCCTCCTGGAACGGCCAGGCTCGGGCGTTGGTGAGTAACTCGTCAGTGAACTCGACAGGCGTGTTCATTGGATTTTCCCTATTATTGGGCGCGCGAAAATTATGCGTGAGCGATCACTAAGGCAAGGAGTTTGGTAGCAGTTGGGGTCAACGTGTCACACACTGTAGGGACAGCCGTTGAGGTGTTAGTTAACAGACTTCATCGCGGAATCCGATCTTTGATCCAACGAGGTTATTTATGTCAGATATAAATCCTTCCAAGGCCGATCTTCTCGCCGCCTTCAACAAAGCTTTCAACAACAACGATGTCGACCAAACCGCATCTCTCGTCACCGACGATTTCGTGTGGATTTTCTATGAGGGTCCCGAAAGCCCTAACGCACGCATCTTGCGGGGCCCGGCGCAGGCCTGTGCCGCAGTGGTGCAGCGTTCAAACCAATTGAAAACACCCATTCGCTTCGTCGAATCTGAGCAATACGAATGCGGCGACAGGGTGTTTAACACCTATCGGGCCCAAGGTGAGTTCCGCGCAACCGGGCCCTTCGATGTACGCGCGGTCGATATTTATACATTCCGATGCGACAAGTTGGCCTCGAAGGACACCTATTGGAAGATCATTACTCGCTGACGTTTGCTCATCCCTGAGGTAGGAGGCTCATATCATCAGAACTAAACGTGATGGTGCCATCGCGCAATTGTTAATCGACCGTCCTGAACGCCGCAATGCATTTGACTTTGCGACTACACGGGAACTTTGTTCCGCAATCGAGACGGTTCAAGGCGATGGCGACGTCCGTGTTCTGGTCATTAAAGGCGCGGGCGACGTGTTTAGCACAGGTCGCGACCTAAAAGCTTCCGTCGGAGACCCCTATGCTGAGGACGACGCTTGGGTTCGCATCTTTCATTTGCTCCACCGCGCCTCCATCCCGTCGGTTGCTGTCGTTCGAGGATACGCGGTCGCGGGCGGCTTCACACTGGCAATGGGATGCGATTTCGTACTCTCCCAGACGGATGCGTTGTTCGGCGCATACGAGATGCGTCATGGATTTCCAGCTGCGGTTTGCACGCCGATCTTATCCCGGCTAGCTGGACCCAAACTTGGTCTTGAATTCGCGATCTTCGGCCAGCCAGTTCCCGCCCAGCGATTGTACAATGTAGGCTTAATCAACAGGCTTGCAGCAGATGCTGAGAAGCTTGAAGAAATCGAAATGGAGTTCGTTGGCCATATTGTTGGACTCGACCCCAGGGCGGTTAAGTTTACCCGCGACATATTCCGGGCGGGGGAAAATATGCCCCTCGACAACGCCTTCGACATGGGCCGGCAGCTCAATCAACTAATCGGTGCTGTCGGTGGCTTCGCCAAGGCTGGCCGATCACTCCGCAAGTCGTAGCGGTCGGAGGAGTGGGTTACTGGATCGAGATTTTCCTGTACGAGAAGGTCTTAACGCTTTAACACCATTTAGTCGCTGAGAAAGGTCATTTCAACAGTGTCGAGATTGCAATCCGGCTCGGGTGTAGTAATTCCGAGGTCGAGACAGACGAGCTTAACAAGGTAGAACGAGACCTTGTTCTCTTTCTGACTGCTAGAATAAGTGCTGAGCAGAGTCTAGACTTTTAACGTTTGGCTGTTGTCGACTGCTTGGCTTCCAAAGCCCTCTTTTGCGGTGTGTTCAGCGCGACCTGGACTTCGTCACCAGTTGAAAGTTCAATCGGTTGGCGGGCCTTCGCCGACAATCGTCGTGCGATGCATCACACGGCGATGGTTGATTGAATCGTAGGGCATCACAGCGTGCATTGTGCAGCGGTTGTCCCACATCAGTACGTCGTTCGCCTTCCATATGTGTCGGTAAACGAACCGGTCTTCACTTGCGTGTGCAATCAGCCCGTTGAGCAGTTCGCGTCCCTCGGATGCTTGCATACCCTCGACCTTGTCCATTGTGTGAGGTGATAGGAATAGTGACCGGCGTCCGGTAATAGGATGCCGACGGACCAAGGGATGTGTCACAGGTGGCAAGTGCTCGTAAACTCCTTTGTCATCGCGTTCCGTGAGACCTTTGGATTTTGCCAGGATCGCTTCATGGTCATGGACAACGCGCAGCTTTTGGACAAGAGCGCGGTCGTGCGACGGCAATGCCTCGTAAGCCGCCGTAAGGTCAGCGAAAAGTGTGTCCCCCCCAACAGGTGGAATTTCTATCCCATGGAGTATCGAGGCCATCGACGGAACGGGCCGAAAGGAACTGTCGGTGTGCCACAGCCAAGTGAGCTCCAGGTATTGCCAATCCGAGCTCTCTGGCTCCATGATTCGGTCGGCCTTATCAACGTTTGAGACCCGGTATATCTCCGGGTAATCGTCAGCGCGGTGGGCGAGGGACGGATGAACTTCAAGGTCTCCGAAATGCTTGGCGAATGCAATTTGCTGGATGTCCGTGATTGTCTGATCTGGGAAGACCAGGACCGGGTGCTTCATCCAAAGCTGATGAATACGGTCGAATGTTGGTATATCGATGGAAAGTGAAAGATCAACACCGCGAAGCTTGGCTGCAAATCGATTGTTACATCCCTTGACCTCAAAAGGGTCAATGAGTTCCATGGAAACTGGCATTGTCTTGTTCCTCGTGCATGACGCCAGACTGCACTATGCTAAATTTTGTGCCGGGTTTTAAGTCTAGCCAGTGTGCCGCGTTCTTCTGGTTAATCGCGATTTCAACCAGTCCGCTGGAGTTCTCATGCCAGAAAGCGATACCTTGCGCTACATCGGAGAACGTCCGGGCGAAATGAAGGACGGCGCCACTAACGTTAATGGCTGCCCTCCGATCAACTTTGGTTGCCCGCATTCCGGTGATCGCGTTGCCGTAGGGATCGATATAGACGACCTCGGGCAGGTCGTCCGGCCAGCTCGGCCGGCGAATTTCGGAAGGGTCCATAGGAGTGAGCACATGTTTCGAGATTGTGCTGCCGTTAAGAGTCCCAGATGCAATTCCGGCAGCGATAGGCGTGAACAGATCGCGGCCATGGAAACTGTCGGTAAGCCGATGGGGACGCCAGGTGATCTCCCAAGCCTGTGCGTCGGATGAGCGGCTAGACACCCCGTGCAAGAGGCCATTATCGGGACCTACATACCAACGCGCCTGCGCGTAAAGGACCACCGGTCGTCGTTTTGAACCGACGCCTGGATCGACAACTGTGACAAAAACCGTTTCCGCAGGAAACTCGGTTGCATAAGCGGCGAGGAGATAGGCCGAGTGCTTGGGATCGAAAGCCGGCGCGTCGTGCAGCAGATCTATCACGGGCACATTCGGAGCGAGGCGGTGCAGGACCCCCTTTATCTGTCCGACATATGGGCCCGTATGGCCGAAATCGGTGAAAAGCACGAGCATTATGTTGTGCTATCATCGCCCTCGTGTCTCGTCGATAGGAACTTTGATCCATGATCATTGATGCCATCCATGTTCTTGGTTGGTTCGAAGGGCAAGAAGGCTATAACGTCCACACACGAAATATAGCGGACGCACTGGCGCGTAGAATCACTGTCCATCGCACCGAGTTGCCCCGGCGGGCGGGAGAAGTGGTGACAGTCGCTTCGGAGGTTGCCAAATACGCAAATGGCGATTCCCACGCTAATCTCCTGATTTCGTGGGGTGAAAAAGCTAACTATCTAGTAGATCTGCCAGGTCTTAAGATCGCTTATGTGGTCTGGGAAACCACTAAATTGCCCGACAGTTGGCTTGAACCGCTGGGCGCCGCTGACCGTTATTGGGTCCCTTGTGCGTGGTGCAGAGAAGTGCTGGTTGACAACGGGTTCGCGCCGGAAACTGTCGATATTGTCCCGCATGGTGTCGATCCCAGAATATTCAACCAGGGAGCACCCCGTGAACCCGTGCTTGAGGCCTTGGCCGGTTTCAAGTTCCTTAATGTAGGAGTTTGGCGCCACCGCAAGGGGACGGCCGACTTGTTGAAGGCCTTCGATGCCGAATTTGCAGGCGATTCAGGCGTAAGGCTGGTGCTCAATTGCGACGATCCTAATCGTCCCGATTTCGATCTGCGTGGTGAACTGCTCGGGCTTAACCCCTCATGTCTGGATCAACTCACCTTTTTGCAGGGTAACATCCGCAATGAGGTCATGAGCCGGATCTTCACAGCTTGTGATGTGGCGGTGTTCCCGACACGTTCCGACCCTTGGGGCCTCCCCATCAGTGAGGCGATGGCCTGCGGTCTGCCGGTGATCGCGACCCATTTCGCTGGTCCGGCTGACTATATGAACTCCGAGACAGGCTACCCGCTTGCATGGGAACCGGCTTCATGCCCATGGATGCCCGTTGAAATGGTGGACGGCGACTACGGAGTTTGGGCTGAACCCGATATAGGGGAACTACGAAGCCTAATGCGAAAAGTTTACGAGAACCAAGCTGAGGCGCGACGTCTTGGCGAGCGGGCGGCGGAACACATGCGTTCGAATTGGACCTGGGATCATGCTGTGGACAAGGCGCTGTTGGCGCTCGAGGCGGTTGACGACGCATCGCCTGACGCCCATAACGATATTTTGGGCCTGTAGTTCAGCTGGTTAGAACGCGCCGCTCATAACGGCGTTGTCGGGGGTTCGAGTCCCTCCGGGCCCACCAACACCTTAGTTAACGTTTTGAATAATAAAAACATGTATTTCTCGAAGGTTTCTGGTCGCAATAATCCACTAGGAATTTGAGAAGAAAATATCGCAAGAAAGCCGGTTCGTTTCAGCGAACCTGGTTTTCTTTAGCACTCCCAGAGCCCACTAAAATCCTCGCTTGTTTCGTGCGAACCGGAAAACACGCAATAAAATTCATATCCTCCTGCCGCGGACTATAAGGCCAATCAAGTGATCGGTCGTCGGATGCATAGGGTAGATGGAATATAGATCAAAGTAGTCGATGATGGTGTGGCCACTTCTCTCGAAAGCCCTCAAGTCCTAGTGTATTTCGGATGCCGTACTGCATTCTCTGCTTATCCTTAATGAAATGATTCAGATACTCCATAAAAAGGGATCACAACAAGGCGCCTTTCCCATCGTGCCCCGAGTTTAAGTCGTTATGCGCTTCTTCGTCGTCACAAATGCGAGTATTGGCAGAGTGGCGAAGCAGGTTAACGCATAAAGATAGAAGCAATTGTTGTAACCGATCATCGTTGATTGTCGTACGGCCTCGGATGCAAGGCGCCCAAGACTGCTGATCCAGTCAATCGCTCCTATTCCGCGGACCTCTCCATACCCGAGCCGTTCGGAAAACGGTGAGATCGTCTCGACCATTTCCGAGTAGCGGATCTTTGATGTGCGCACCAGGAGAAATACGTTGAAAGCGACAAACAGACTGGTTCCCATGTTCCTCAACAGGTGAAACAACGATGACCCGTCTGGCAGCATGTTTGACGGCAAGGTCGCGAACGTGACTATAGACAGGGGAACCCACATCACGCCGCACCCGAACCCCTGTAGCACGCTTGGCCAAGACAGATCCCACATCCCGATGTTTAGATCGTAGAGGCTCATCGCCCAACCGCTGGCGCCAACACAAACCATTCCGATCACTAGACCGACGCGAGGGTCGAGGCGACCCATGACGGCGGCTACCATAAACCCCACCACCATGCCAACGCCGCGCATTGCAAGAACGATCCCAATCAACCCATCTGGATAACCTTTTAAGTTCTGTAAGAGCGGTGGAAGTAGGACCAGCGGAGTAAAGTTGAGTGAGCCATATACAAAGACCATTATAAGGCCAATCACGTAGTTTTGATTGGCGAACAGCCTGGGGTTGATGAATGGTTGTTCATTAAAACAGTTGTTGATCACAAACATGTAGAAAGACATGACCATTAGCACTGCTAGCGAAATAATAAGGGTGGAGTCGAACCAGTCGTTTTGTTCTCCCCTGTCGAGTATCAGTTGAAGTGAAATGATTGAGATGGAGAACAAGGTGAAGCCCGCGAAATCGAATCGGAAGTCCGCACGACGCCCACCGTCACGGATCCATCGGAGCACTCCGAACAAAGTGGCCACCCCAAGTGGTAGCATCATTAGGAAGACCCAACGCCAATCGTATTCTTCGGCGAGATAGCCACCCAACGATGGTGCGATCGCCGGACCTATCACTACCGACATGCCCATAAAGCCGTTCGCCTTCGCATGTTCTTCACGTGGCCAGGTCTGTAGAATGATAGCCTGCGACATTGGTACCAGTGGAGCGCCCAATGCCCCTTGCAGAACACGAAAGAATAGAAGTGATTCCAGCGAGTTCGCTGCTGCACAGGCCATGGTCGAAGCCGTAAAACCTACCACACACCAGATCAAAAGTCGGCGCTGGCCCAATATAGCAACCAAGGTTCCGCTAAGAGGTGTGACGACCGCAGTAGCTACGACATTCAGGGTGACCACCCAGGCGATCTGTTCCTGCGTCGCTCCCAAAGCTCCCTGTAATTGTGGCAGCGCTACGTTGACCATGGTAATCGTGAGGGAATAGAGCATGGCGCTAAGCGCCATAGTTATCAGCACCAGGACTTTATAAGCCGGGTCGGGAGGGCCCCGATCGTACCCGACTTCAGCGTTGTGCGCTTCCATCAGGTGTTAATCTCCTGGCCAAGTTCATCCATTATCAATTTAAACGCTGGCCTTTCAGGCTGGTAGTCACGTTCATCTGCGATCGCATGGAGGATCATATGTGTCCGGTCTGTAAATCGCAGCCACGTCCTGAGCGCGCGCGGGCATGATGTATAAAAGTAGCCGGATTTACATGCAGAGGATGGATCATGGACAAATCAATCCTATCTTTGACCGAGATCGAGGCTTACCGGCGTGACGGCGTAATAATTCCGAGGTTTCGCCTCCCGGAAGACGCGTTATGCAGGCTCCGAAGCCTGACGGACCGGTTGATTGCCGACAATCCCCATCTGGGTGATGAGCCGATGGCCTGCCCCCACGTTCCAGGGTCAGGCATCCAGAATCTAAATTGCGATGAGGGTTGGCTGGAATTTCCAACCTTTCCTGCGATAGTAGACATGCTCGAACAATTAATTGGGCCGGATATAATCCTTTGGGGAACGACCCTTTTTCACAAGCCCGCCACCAAGGGTCGCGTCGTCCCTTGGCATCGCGATGGGCGCTATTGGCCGATCAAACCATTGGAGACAACCTCCGTCTGGATAGCAATAGATGAGTGTACTGCCGAAAATGGTTGCTTAAGGGCCATTCCTGGATCTCACAAGGCGCGTGAGGTCGGTCGTCATTTTCGATCAACCAGTGATGAGGTGGCTATTCCTGAGACCTTATACGATAGTGAGTACGATGAGAGTCTAGCTGTCAATCTTGTACTGCAGCCGGGCCAGATGGCAGTGTTCGACGTCTTTACGGTGCATGGCTCAACCGCGAATCCGAGCGGCCGGCGGCGAACAGGGTTGGCTATGCGCTACATCCCGGCTACTTGTCACTATGA
Organism: Rhodospirillaceae bacterium; assembly: GCA_002722775.1. GTDB lineage: Bacteria > Pseudomonadota > Alphaproteobacteria > Thalassobaculales > Thalassobaculaceae. The sequence goes on along the minus strand of PBMU01000063.1, from coordinate 17,288 downwards.
TCACCATGACTTACCGGTTTCTGACTCACGTGGAGCCGCACATCATACGCGGCCGTTAATCCAGGTACGCGGAACCGACAGGTGCGGACGAAATGATTTTATGATCGGGCATCCAGACGTGATGTTAGGAAATCATTATGATTGATAAACATCAGGGCGGATGTTTGTGCGGTAGGTTGCGGTTCAGTACCGAGGGAGAGCCAGAGCGGGCTAGTGTCTGCCATTGCCGAACGTGTCAACTGCGCACTGGCAGCGCGTTCAGCGTTTCAGTCTATTTCAGGATCGTGAAAGTCTCTGTGTTGTCTGGTGCTTTGCTATCCTATACACGCGAATCCGAAAGCGGCCATCGGTGGGACATCCGTCGATGCGAAAATTGTGGCACAGCCTTGTTCTGGACCATATCAGGATATGATTGGGATGGATTGATAGGCGTTGCGGGCGGCTGCTTCGATCCACCTGCGTTCTGGTACTCTCTCACACGAGAAGTTTTTACGCGTTCGCGGGCACCCTTCTGTACGATAGAGGTTCCCCATCACCTGGAGACCCATCCGGCGCACGCACCAAGGCACCCGGACCCGCCTCGCCTCGACGGAAGCGGCGCCTGATTAGTCGACAGCACACGGTGTGGATGCAAGGTCCGGAATCGGCATCCCGCGATGGGGCATTTTTTCTCCGACCGTTGCCGAAAATCCGTTAATCCACTGCTCGGCAGCTAATATTGAATCTTAGTCCTCCGCGGCCTGGATGTTAGTCATGGATGATGTTCCAAAATTGTCGCTAGTTTGCGGTTGGCCGGAATTTAGTTTGACAGATTTGAGCAATCCACCTCTCTTGTGGGTTGGAATTGAAAGTCCGCGATGTGGTGATGTGCAGATACCATGCTTGAAGCGTGATACCGAAACCGGACGGGTGAACTCCCACAGATTAAGTCGGCCGATTTTTTAGCCAAATGTCAGAATATCTCTCGTTTTTGATTGAGTATGTATCGCCTACAGCGTTGGCTGTCGCAGCTGCCTCAGTGATCGTTGCCGGATTTCTGCGTGGTTTCGTCGGTTTCGGTGGTGCGCTTGCCATGGTGATGATCCTAAGCATGGTTCTAGGTCCCCTGGCTGCCGTCCCAATCTCCAGCCTAAGTGGTGTGCCGGCTACGTTACAGCTTCTGCCCAGCGTTCTCCGTGATGCCGACCGACGGTTCGTCTTGATGTTTGGGATTGTGAGTATAATCGCGGCTCCGTTTGGCGCACTGGTGCTAGTGTCTGCTGATCCGGACATCATGAAGATGGCGATTTCAGGCTTTGTCCTTGTGATGGTGGTGATGCTTTACCGAGATTGGCGTCCGGCCCACCGTTTCGGACACATGGGCGGTGCAACGGTGTCGGCGGCCGTCGTCGCAGGCTTGATCCAGGGTGCTGCGGGTGTCGGTGGCCCACCCGCCGTGGTGGTGGCGCTCGCGCGCGGAGGTTCGGCGACGACACAACGCGCGAACGTACTTGGTGCTGTCACCTCACTCAACGTTTGCGCTTGGATCCCGTTCTGGTATTTCGGTCTGTATACCCGTGACGTCGTAGTCATCAGCCTGATTGTTATCCCGCTCTATATGCTGACAACGTGGATGGGCGCACGGCTCTTTTCGGCCGGTGGGATGCTGCACTACCGGAACGTGGCGTTGCTCACTTTGGCTGTGATAGGCGTCGGGACATTCGCTGTGGCGGTACGCGGATATCTCGTCGGCTAGTCGGCCAATAAATTTGGATCGGTCTCGCCTTCCGCCCCGACGAGCAGTCGAGGGTGATCCTAGGGTATTGTATGTGGTAAGCATATCGTTCCGCTCTGTCGTAAGTTCCTATGTCTGTGTCAGACGGGCTTCTCAGAAACTCTTCAAATACAGTTCCCCCACCATTTGATTCAGGTGACTTAAAGGATCAACCCGTCATGTTACCGGGCGCAAATTGGGAGTTCTAAGACGCCTGGGCCTTTTGAGCTGTACTCGCGTCCTGGTCGAATAGAAATTTTCGTTCCTGGTCGCTAGGTGGGCCGCTGCGTCGAATATCCTTGCCGAGATCAACGCCGCGCTGGACTGCAGGTCGCTCCTTTACGGCTTTGCGCCAACGGGTGACGTTGGGGAAGATATCGAGCGAGGCACCCAAGGGTTTGGCGATCAAGACCCAAGGCCAGCAGATCATATCTGCGATCGAGTATTTCTCGCCGACAATCCATTTGCGTCCCTCCAACCGTCGCTCTAACACTCCGATACAACGATCGTATTCTTTCGCGTAACGCGTGTGGGAATATGGATTCTCACCCGGCGCGTAGTTGACGAAATGGCTCAATTGACCGGCCATTGGACCTTGGTTGCCGACCTGCCAGAACAGCCATTCCAAAACCTCCCTCCGTTCCGCTGGGTCGTCTCCCATGAAACGCCGGGTCTTCTCGGCGAGGTAAAGCATGATGGCGCCAGACTCGAACACGCTGACCGGGTCGCCTGCAACATCGTGGTCAACGATCGCCGGCATACGGTTGTTTGGACTGATTTCCAGGAACTCGGGTTTAAACTGATCACCCTTGCCAATATTTACCGGATGGGTCGTGTAGTCGAGGCCCAGTTCTTCCAGCAGGATAGCAACTTTCCAGCCGTTTGGGGTTGGCCAATAGTAGAAGTCGAGCAAAATATTCACTCCGCAGCTTTGTCGAAACCGTAAGCGCCGATAACGCCTTCAGCGATAAGCGTTTCGATCATCCGGTGATCGTAACCAAGGTTGAGCAAAACATCTAAGGTGTATTCACCAAGCGTTGGTGCGCCTCGGGTGATTACTGGATCGGTAAGCGAGAATCGTGCTGCGGGTCGGGTCTGGCGCAGCGGTCCAGCGTGCGGATGCTCGTAGATAGAGACGGTCTCGTTGGCTTGGATCTGGGGATGGTGTATCACGTCGCACCGGCGTAGGATCGGCGCGCAAGGTACATCGGCCTCTTCTAATATCTTTAACCAGTGGGCGGCCGTGTTTGTCGCGAGCACCGATTGGGTCAGCGACAGGCGGCTATCGATGTTTTGATGGCGTAGTGCTGGTGTCGCGAAACGCGGATCTGAGAGCCATTCGGGATGACCCAAAGCATTCGCCAGGTTGGCCCATTGCTTGTCCGTATTGACAGCGACACTGATGTGGCCCTCGGTGGTTTCATAGATTAGGTCAATGAAGCTCTGCGCCTTTTCCTGCGGAAATTCGCCTCCGACGAAGGTTTGGCTGCCCATATCTGAATGCCAAAGGAAGTTCACAACGCTATCCAGCATCGACAAACGGACGTGCTGGCCCTGACCCGTCCGTTCTCGGGATAGCAGGGCCGCCGTGATTGCTTGGGCTGCCATCACGCCCGTCAACTTATCCGGCACGATGGTGCGAACCAGGCGTGGACGGGCTTCATCGGACCCGCCTTGTATAGTGGTCAGACCTGACAACGCCTGAACCAGTGGATCATAAACTGGTCGGTCCGCGTAAGGTCCGCGCTCGCCAAATCCGCTGATCGAGACATAGATGATCTCGGGCGCGATCTCGCGCACAGTGGCCTCGCCCAGTCCCATGCGTTGGATCACGCCAGGACGCATATTTTGGATGAACACGTCAGCACCAATGAGCAGCTTCTTTACAACTTCCATGCCACGAGGGTCTTTGGTATTGATCGCGACCGATCGCTTAGAGCGGTTGTTATTCAAAAACGCAGCTGAGTATCCGCCTCGTCGATTCGACACGGCGCGGGTGAAGTCGCCGCCATCTGGGTTCTCGACCTTGATCACTTCGGCACCCTGGTCGCCAAGCATCATAGTTGCCAGTGGTCCCGAAACCACGCTAGTCATGTCTATTACGCGATAACCCTCGAGCGGTCCTGGCATGCGAGGCTCCGTAATGGTGTCGAATTGCATGTAAAAGTGGGCAATTCGTTCACGTCGTGCAAGTCTTGTAAGGGGGAATTATCCCTTTCGATCGGTTCACGAATGTGGAATCTCACGCCAATTCCCTGCTTTCCTTGACCACTTCGACATCGCTGGCAGGATGTGACGGTCTTGCAGGGAAAGTATCTGAAAGGCGTTTTCATGGCCAAGGCACTCGATGGGATGCGAATCCTGGATCTAAGCCAAGTACTCGCTGGCCCATTTTGTGGGCAGCAATTGGCATTACTTGGCGCCGACGTGATTAAGATCGAGCCACCGGTTGGTGGAGACCAAATGCGTTCCCGGGTGTTGGCTAGCCGGCTATCTGACGCCGGTATGGCAGGAGCGTTCCTGGCCATGAATATGGGAAAGCGGAGTGTCGCTATGGATTTGAAGGATCCGAGGATCAAGGAGATCTTATTCGGGTTGATCCGTGACGCGGACGCTATCTTGCACAATTTTCGTGCCGGTGTAGTCGACCGACTTGGCCTTGACTATGAACGTGTGCGCGCCGCGAATCCGAACATCATTTATACAGTGATTAGCGGTTTCGGTAGCAGTGGGCCAAAGTCGGCGGATGCGGCATATGATGGTGCGATCCAGGCTGCTTCCGGGATGATGGCTAACAACGGAACTTCGGACAGCGGACCGCTTCGGACCGGCTATATGCCTGTTGACATGATGACCGGCATGTCGGCGGCTTTCGCGACCACGGCGGCACTGTTACGCAGGCAGCGCACGGGTGAGGGACAGATGGTCGATGTCGCCATGCTAGACTGCGCAATCGTGTTGCAAGCTGCGAACTTTGCACGAAATGAGGTCGATGATGTCCCGGACAGTCTGATTGGGAACCAATCGGTGGCGGGCATTCCCACCGCTAGCAGTTTTCCCACGGCCGAGGGGTCAATGCTGTCGGCTGCGATAATGCCGAAGCATGTCGAGGCTTTCTTCGACGAAGCGGGCATTGGCCAACTGCTTGAGGATCCGCGGTTTTCTACTCGGGAGGCGATGATCGAGAACAAAGCAGCTGTTCGAGAAGTACTAAACAACGCGCTCCGAGCAGACACGGCCGAGAACTGGGAGGCGCGTTTCGCTGCGCGAGGTATTCCCATCGCCAAAATCAATGCGATCAGGGAAGTCATGGATCTGCCGCAAATGAAACATCGCGGTGTATTGACCAAAAGCCCAAGGCCAATTGGCATTGATGAGGATTTCCGGCTCGTTGGCGCGCCATATGTCACTTCAACCGATGGGCCCGCGCCGGACCGTGCGCCGCCACTCCTGGGTCAGCATAGCCGTGAGGTGTTGGCCGAGGCAGGGATCTCAAGAGAAGTGGTCGAGGCGCTGATCGCTGATGGCGCTGTTGCAGCCATTGATCACAAGGAGTGATCGAGACCAACATTTTGCTCGAATTACTCCCGGTTCTGATGTTCGTCTTGTTGGCTGTGCTGATGCTGACAGCCCTGCCGGTGGCATTTAATCTTGGTGGTCTAGCGGTGTTGTTTGCGGCGATCGGCTGGTTCTTTGGTTTGTTCCAGTTCGTCGAATACTACAACCTGGTAGCGCGCATCTGGCGAGCTTCGGAAAACCTGGCCCTGATCGCAATCCCATGTTTTATCTTTATGGGCATGATGTTGGAACGGAGCGAGATCGCTAAGGACCTTCTGCACGCGCTCCAAACGTTGCTACGCCGAGTGCCAGGTGGGTTAGCACTCTCAATCACGCTGATGAGTACTGTGATGGCGGCGATCACTGGTATAGTTGGCGCATCAGTCGTGATGATGACCATTATTGCGCTGCCTACCATGTTGCGGCTCGGCTATCATCCCGCGTTTGCAACGGGCACGATCGCCGCTTCGTCTAGTCTCGTTATCTTAATCCCACCAAGCATATTGTTGGTCTTCATGTCCGACATGCTTGGGATCTCAGAGGGCGTGCTGTTCGCGTCGGCACTGTTTCCCGGCCTCACGCTCTCCGCACTTTATTTGGTCTACATCCTTGGCGTCAGCATCATGCTCCCCAAACTGGCACCGCCGACCGCCGGCCGAGAGGTTGAGTTGCCGGTATCGGAGATGGCCCAGCTTTGCGCCAAGGGGATCATTCCACCCGTAATCCTTATTGCAATGGTGCTTGGTTCTGTATTCGCAGGGGTTACTACGATCACTGAATCAGCGGCGATTGGTGTACTGGGTACCGTCATTATTGCCGGGGTGCGGGGCCGGCTCACGCTATCCGTGTTCAACGATTGCTTGCAACGGTCGGCTCTGATGATCGGGATGATCTTCCTCTTGTTCGGGGCGGCAATGTGCTTCTCCTATACCTTCCGGATCCTCGGCGGTGACGAGATTGTTACGCAACTAATCGGGGTTGGCCGTCTGGAGGGTTGGGAGATCATGGTTGTGCTTATGGCAACCATTTTTCTGATGGGCTTCTTCTTCGACGTTCTGGAAATTATTTTGGTCGTGGTGCCTGTGTTCGCGCCGATCGTTGGGGTCCTGGATTTCGGGAGCCATGTGGCTAAGGAGGATGTGATCTACTGGTTTTCGATGCTGGTGGCCGTAAACTTGCAGACTTCTTTTCTTACACCGCCGATGGGCATCGCTCTGTTCTATATGAAGAGTGCTGCACCCAAGGAAGTTAAGATGCAGCAGATCTATCTAGGAGTCATTCCCTTCGTCGTCTTGCAACTAATCTGCGTTGGTTTGGTGATGGGGTTTCCTGATCTTGCCATGTGGCTGCCACATAAGCTGTTTGATTATTAAGAAAGTCAAATGGAAGCTAGAACGCCTACGACTAGGGTCCTACGGTTCTGTGATTTTTTGGACGCAATTCCAGTGCGCATCGGCCAGGTTGCTGCCTGGCTTCTGGTGCCGATGGTATTGATCATCCTCTATGATGTAACGGCACGCCGTTATTTCCGACACCTCGATTGGGTGATCGAGAACGATCTTCAGCATTTCATGAATTCGTCCAAGATCCAGGATTCGGAGTGGCATTTCAGTGCCGCTTTGATGTTTCTAAGTATGGGGTATGCCGCCTCGCGCAACATTCAGATCCGGCTCGACCTTTTTCGTGAAAAGTTTACCGCGCCGTGCCGTGTTGCAGTCGAACTCGCCGGCACTCTGGTCCTCTGGCTACCTTATTTGATAATAGCGACTTTCTACGGCGTCGATTATGTATTGGATGCCTATCTGACTAACGAACAGAGCCATACGCTGACAGGCCTACCGCACCGCTGGGTGATCAAAACGACCTTAGCTGTTGGTTTCATGCTCGCTTTACTGGCGGCGATCTCACTGGTCTTGAGGGCCTCGGTTTGGCTTTTGGGGCCGATGGAGGACCGCCGTGCCGCTCGGCTGGAAAGCGTTTCGGGCGAAATCGAGGCCGGTCAACCAAGAAAATAAGGCGTCAGGTCTCGGCACCGCCGTTGCAATTAATCATTTGTCCATTCACATAGGCTCCACCATCGGAGCAGAGAAAGCTGGTCAGGGCTGCGATTTCCTCCGGCGTACCGAGACGGCCGACGGGAACGCGGGGAACCATGGATAGAAGATGTTCGCGTTGGGCTTGATCACCAACGGTATCAATTGGGCCCGGCGAAATAGCGTTCGCTGTTACGCCGTCGGCCCCGAATTCCTTGCCCAACGCCTTCGTCAGCTCCCAGAGTCCGTGCTTGGCGGCCGAGACTGGTGCTCGGCCCTTGTAGCCATGTATCGCGTTCATGCCGGTTAGGTTTATGATTCGACCCCAGCCGCGTTCGACCATGCCTTTAACGAACGCACGTGTGGTATAGAACGCGCCGTTCAAGTTGACGTCCACAACGCGATGCCAATCCTGGTCCGTCATCTCGAGGAACGGCTTTGAGGGTCGGATCGCCGCGTTGTTTACTAGAATGTCTATCGTCCCGAACCGGTCGAGTGCCTGGTTGGCCATCGCGGTTATGTTCTCGGACGAGCCGACGTCTCCCATCAGAACTAGCGTGTCGACACCGAGCGCAATAATTTCCGCCGCTACACCGTCGCAAGCCTCCTGGTCGGTGCCTCCGTTAAGCACGGTGTTGGCGCCCGCACTAGCAAGGTTCAAGGCGATGGCCCGGCCTATGTTCTTGCCAGCGCCGGTGATGAAGGCGGTCTTACCCGCTAAATTCATGATAATTCCCCTGATGTCTTGTTTTTTGCGAACATTCGTGCACCGCTATAGCGCATTTTCCCCCATTGGAGCGAAACCCGAATGTTTCCGTCGCAGGAAACCTGTAAGCGCTGGTCCCAAAAGCGCAAGTTTATTCGCCAACCATTTCGCATGGTCGCTGGCATGGTCATCTGCTTCGTGGTCACGCTGATCTCATTATTCGATGGTCAGATGGCGGCCGCCAAGCTGTTTGGCGCGCTCGGTGGCTTTTTCTTTACGATCTACGCGGTAGCCAACTGGATCGTTTGGCGCGCTGGCGAGGCTTCCGAGGAGAGGCGACCCTAGGAGAACGGGGCCGTTTAGCCTGTCACCTTATGGCCCGCCATCCGTTCTAGTGCTGTCACCATGCCGGAATGGTCGAGCACCTGGTCCCCATGAGCCGCGCAGGAATTGAACAGTTCCTGCGCCATGGCCGTGTTTGGCAAACTGACGCCAAGGGACTTTGCTCCTTGTAGCGCCAGGTTGAGGTCCTTTTGGTGAAGCTCGATGCGGAAGCCCGGATCGAAGGTTCGTTTGACCATCCGCTCGCCATGTACCTCTAGAATGCGCGATTGTGCGAGCCCTCCCATCAGCGCCTGGCGTACTTTCGCCGGGTCCGCACCCGCTTTTGACGCGAAGACCAGTGCCTCGCCGACTGCCTCGATAGTGAGTGCGACCACGATTTGGTTTGCCACCTTGGTTGTTTGGCCAACGCCGTTGTCCCCGACGAGCGTGATGTTCTGACCCATTAATTCGAAGATCGGCTTGGCGCGGTCGAAGTCAGCTTGGCTGCCGCCAACCATTATAGTGAGTGATCCCGCCTTGGCACCCACTTCGCCACCGGAGACCGGGGCGTCAAGATAGCCGCATCCCTTTTCCTTGATGCGGACGGCGAACTCCTTGGTCGCGATTGGTGAGATTGAGCTCATGTCGATCACCAGGCTGCCAGAATTCAGCCCATCGGCTACACCATCGGCTGCGAACAACACCTCCTCGACCTGCGGAGTGTCTGGGACCATGATAATGATGATCTCGGATGCCGCGGCTACCTCCTGAGCTGTGGCAACCACAGTCAGCCCGGCGTCCAGCAAGGCCTTGGCCGCCGGGGTCTTGTTGAGCGAGCTCGTGACCTCGTGGCCGCTGGCCAACAGATGCCCCGCCATGGGGGCACCCATGATTCCTAAACCGATGAAACCGATCTTCATGTCAGCGTCCTCCCGAGCACGCGTTAACGTTGCGCCGTTATCGCTTGGATCAACGGCGTTATTCAAGGGCTCTAATACCCGGTGAAACTTGCCTTTCTTTTGCCATGGAATGCGGCAACCCCCTCGGCAAAATCTGCGGACATGCGAAGGCGACCATAGGCGTTACCCTCAATTTCTATCCCTGTTTCGACATTGGTGTTCTGGGCTGCGTTTAGGACCCCCTTGATGGTGCGTTGGGCCAAGGGCGAGAACTCGCGCAGTTCGTCTGCCAGTTTGTTGGTAGATGCTTCCAATTCTGGGTCCGGCACGCAATCCAAAATAAAGCCCCATTCCTTGGCCTCCGTGCCGGAAACTTGGCGAGACCGGAATGTCATGTCTTTGGTTCGCTGCATGCCGATCATGTGCAACAGCCGGATAGAGCCGCCGGAACCTGGGATTTGTCCGATTCGCTGCTCTGGGAGGGCATATTGCGTGGTCTCGGATGCTATACGAAAATCGCAGGCGAGTGAGATCTCGAACCCAACCCCGAACGTATATCCCCTATTGGCAGCGATCACTGGCTTGTTGCAACGCGCTGGTGCCGCGATGTTGTCGGCGAGCCTAGAGACGTGTTCGGGTGAAGCGGCAAGAAACCCTGCGATATTACCACCGGAGGAAAAATTCTTTCCTTCTGCCCGAAGCACTATGACCCTCACCCGATCGTCCTCGTCCAATTCCTCGAAAGCCAGGCGTAACTGGTCACGTTGTGGGATTTCAATGATGTTTAACGGGGGACGGTCGAGAATTATGTCGGCACGTTCGCGTTCGGGATCGATCTCGACGCGGAAGCCGCTCAACTCCATCAGTTTCTCGTGCCTCTTGGGAACGAACGTTTCGGTCATCTGTTATCCTTATCACTCGGGTTGGTACTCGCCAGCGACCAACATGCGACGCAAGATCTTGCCGACGGGGGATTTCGGTATCTCCTTGACAAAGATATAGGCGCGCGGCCGCTTGTAAGGTGTTAGACCCCTTTCAAGGCACCAGGCATCGAGTGACGCCCCGTCCACGGCACCGCGGCGGCTGATAAACGCGGTCACTTCCTGGCCCAAGCGTTCGTGGGGTATTCCGACCACTGCGACCTCGCCGACGGCCTCGTTGAGTGAGAGGACACTTTCGATCTCGGCTGGAAGTATATTCTCTCCGCCGGAGATGATCATGTCGTCGACCCGGCCGGTGACGAACAAGTCGCCATCGGCGTCACGGTACCCAATGTCTCCGGTGAAATACCAACCGGAGTTCATCGCCTTTTCGTCGGCGTCTGGGCGTTTCCAGTAGCCCGTGAACGACTCGTCACCATCCAAGGATGCTATGATCTGTCCCTCGATCTCTGGGTCTACAGTCTCGTTTGGATTTGTGCTGCCGATGGCGATTACGCGAATTTCTTGGTTTAGCCCGGCTTTGCCGGCAGACCCTGGTTTCTTGGTTGCGTTCGGCTCGATTGTAAAGGTGTAGATCTCGGACGAGCCGTAGTGATTGACGAATAGATCAGGCCTAAACGCCTCGTCAAGGCGCTTTAGGAGGCCGTCAGTCATCGTTTGGCCGGCAAAACCGAGTTTCCTGACCGAGGAAACATCACTTGCCGAGAAATTGGATGCGGCTAAAAGATCGTGATAGAGCGTGGGTACGAGATAGAGGTTACTGATCCGTTCGTCCCGGATCAAAGTTAGGGCTTGGTCTGCGTCGAAGCGGTGCTGGCAGACGAAATGGCCGTTGATGACGATGGAGGCTAAGAGCGAGCGCACCCCCATCGTATGATAGAGCGGCATAACGCCAAGCGTCGTCTCTCCCCGGCTGTAGAGGTTCTGGGCCACGTGGGCTGAAGCAGCGGCGCGCTCGGCAGCGTGACTGCGTGGCACACCCTTGCTGCGGCCTGTCGTGCCCGAGGTGTATAGCATGACGGACGTGGTCTCGGGCTCTGCCCGCGAAACTGCGTCGGCTGGTTCCCCCTTAAAATAGTGGTCCCAGCCAGCCCGTTCGCCGTTCGCGTTGTCAAGAGCGATTTGCGTCACGTTAACGGCGTTCTCGCTCTGGGCTACACAGGCCGCGGTTAACCGCTCGAAGACAAGAGCCTTTGCGTCGGCGTCGGCAAGAACATAATCCAATTCCTCCGCTCCGGCGCGCCAGTTGAGGGGCGTGATTGCAATTCCGGCAAGTTGGCAGGCGATGTGAAGGCTTGCTGCCTCAAGCCGGTTGGTGAGCATGGTGACCAGATGATCGCCTGCTTTGAGGCCGAGTGTGTCCAGACCGCCAGTTACGCGGAGGACGAAGTCTCGCCACTTGGCGTAGGTAAGGCGGATTCCATTGTCCGAAATCGCCACCGCATCCGGCATCCGTTCTGCGCTGGCCAGAAACCCACGCCCCAGGTCAAACATTCTTAGCTTTCCTGCGCGCTGCCAAGACCTCCATAACCGCAGCGACCATACCGTAATAACCGGTGCATCGGCAGAGATGGCCCGACAACACTTCTCGAACACGGGATCCGTCTGCGTGTGGTTCCTCCTCCACCAATTGGCTGAGCGACATCAATATACCGGGAGTGCAAAATCCGCATTGCAACGCATGATGACGTTGAAACGCTAGCTGAAGGTCGTTTAGTTCGTCACCATCGGCCATTCCCTCGATCGTGTCGACGCGGCACCCGTCAACCTGGACCGCATAAACTAGGCAGGCTCGCACGACCAAGCCATCGACGCGAACAGTGCACGCGCCACACACCCCGTGCTCGCAACCGACATGAGTGCCGGTCGCGCCGATCTCGTGGCGCAGGAAATCTGTTAGTAGAAGGCGTGGTTCCGCTTCGCCCTCGACATATCGGCCATTCAAGGTAAAGCGTACAGGATGTCGCCCGTCAGCAGAGAGATAGAGCATCGCGGGCCTCCTCGATCAGTTTGGCGCCAAGCCGGCGAACTAAGCCTCGTCGCGTTTCCGCCGTTGCATGCACGTCGTTCGTCGCATGCAGGTCCCAAGCAAACTCGTTCATCGCGTCGGTAAAGGCGTCCGTCTCCAGCCATTCGATGCGCCGGACGGATGGCGTGTCCGCTACCCCGCCGACGCCGACCGTTACGCCCTCTGAGTCAGCGACGACCGCGACCGCGACAATTGCGAAATCGCCGCGCCGCGGGCTGACCTCATGGAACCGGTAGACTTGTCCTTCTTGCGCGGTGGGAAACCTGGCGCTAACGATCATCTCCCCTGGTTCCAGAGCGGTGCGCATCGCGCCAGTCTGAAATTTGGCGGCTGAGAGCGTGCGCGTACGCTTAGCGTTGCTGAGGATAACACGTCCGCCAAGTGTGGCGAGCACCAGCGGTAACTCCGAACTCGGGTCGCCATGAGCGAGGGAACCGCAGACCGTACCCCTCTGGCGTGTCTGGGGATGCCCAATCCAGGGTAGGACAGTGGTGAGTAGAGGTTGCGTCGTGAGCCCGGGCCACCGCAGAAGTCGGTCCTGGGTCACCGTGGCGCCTACGTCTACCGCCCCATCAAAGGTCCCGACGGTTCGAAGCGCCTCGATTCGCGTGATGTCGACCAGAATTCGGGGTGAGGCTAGCCTCATATTCAGCATCGCTGCCAACGATTGACCGCCGGCAAGAATTTGCGCGTCGTTGCCATGGTGTTCCAACAGGTCAAAGGCCTCGTCCATGGTGTCCGGGCGGGCATAGTCGAAGGCGGCGGGCTTCATGACTTCACTCTGAGCCAGCCTGCTAGCCGAGCTCGTAGACCGGAAGCGGTTTTGGTGGTGTTTGCGCCGGCAATGCGACCGAAGATCTCGGCGATTTGTCCGCGAACCGCTCCTTCCAGCAGTCGCCCACCAACAGACGCGATCTTGCCGCTGATCAGCAAGGCATAGGCGTAATCTACGCGTGTACCTTTCTCGCATTTTGTCAGACGGATCTCGCTGCGGCCTGTCGCACAGCCTAGCGCGCCAGTTGCGTCTCCGTTTAGGCATAACCCCTTGCCAGGATCGAGGTTGCTCAGCAATAATTGGGCCTGGAAACGCCCGCGTATCGGGCCGATACCAAAGCTCGCCTCCACCCGATAAGTATGTTCACCGTCGTGTTCGACTGCATGGCAAAAAGGAATTATTGCGGGCAAGTGGTCGGGGTCTAGTATCGTTTCCCAGACCTTCTCCGGGGATGCAGGAACGGTCGCAGATCCCTCGCCGCGCAGTGCGTGCCCATCTCCCAAAAGTTCCAGAGGCGGAATACGCGTCGGTTTTGGGTCGACCGGCTCCTCAATGCTAATCAGTTTCAGTATCCGTTCGCGAGTGAGCGGCAGGGTGTTGACAGGACAGCCAACCGCGTCGGCGACCGCATTCGCAATGCAGACCGGCGTTGACATGCAATTGCCTTCTCCAAGACCCTTCGCCCCTGTCGGTGTTACTGGGCTCGGCGATTGGTCGTGGAGGATCTTGAGTTCAGGCATGTCGGACGCATATGGAGGGCAATAGTCGCTGAAAGTACCGGCGAGAAATGCGCCATCCGGGGTGTAGGTCAATTCTTCTAGCAAGGCTGCCCCAAACCCGTGCGCAAAGCCGCCCCGGATCTGTCCATCGGCGAGAGTTGGGTTGAGGATGCGACCGGCATCGTGCGCTGTTACATATTTATCAATCCTTACCGCGCCGTCGAGTGGGTCGACTTCGACACCACAGAAATCGAAAATGAAGCCATATGCGCCGGACGAATTCACCCGGTCGTGAGTATCGGGTTCGCTAAGTTCAGGAGCGGTCCAGAATGCAGTCTCGCGAAGACCGGCCCCAGCGTCCAAGGGCACCGAAAGTGGTGACCAATGTGCCTTCGCCGCGATCCGTTCGATCGGGATTGCGTTGTCTGGGTTCGAGACTGCTCGCGCCATGCCGTCGGTTAGTTCGACGTCACTCAAGGGGACATTTAGGTCGGATGCGGCTATTGATTTCAGCCGTTCGGCGATCCGCGCGGCGGCGAGTTTGGCCGCGCCAGCGACGGCACCAGCGAACCGGCTCGAGTAATTGCCGGATGCGATCGACCATGGATCCTTGAGCGTGTCATGGTCAGTCGCGGTAACGATTGTGGAAGGGTAGATGCCGAGCTCATCAGCAACCACTTGGGCTAGCACTGTGCGGTGGCCTTGGCCCTGGGGCACCGACGAGACTTGGACCGTGACCGCGCCGGAGGGATCAAAATTAACACTCGCTGTTGCCAACGCGCCATTTTTCGCTCCGGATCGCGCGCGTTCCTGCGGTGTCAAGAGCGTGGTGATGTAACCCATGTTCGAGATTGAGGGTTCGATGATACATGCGTGTCCGATCCCGTAGAGACGTCCATCGGCCCGAGCCTGCGCGCGGCGTGCCCGAAGTTCTGCCAAATCTCCTTCATGTTCTGCTCGGTCGACAGTCCCTAGATAGTTGCCGCTGTCCAACACCGCGCCCGGCGCTGTCGAATGTGGCATAGCGTTTGGGGGTACCAGGTTGCGTCGGCGGATCTCCAGTGGATCTATGCCGAGTCTCGCTGCGGCAAGGTCGACTACCCGTTCCAGGGCGAAATACACCTGCGGTCCACCAAATCCCCGCATCAAACCGGTTGGCGTTTTGTTTGTGACGACCACACGGTTCCGTATCGCCAGGTTTTCAATAGTGTAAGCACCGGTCATGTTGCCATGCATACGATAAATAGTCGCAGGTTCCGGTGCTCGCAAATAGGCGCCGCAATCCTCTAGCTGGTCGTAGTCCAATGCCGTGATGTGTCCGTCGGCATCGAGTGCAGCTTGAATTGTGGTCACCCGGTTGGTGGCGGATGTGGAGGCAGCTAAATGCTCAAGCCTGTCCTCGACCCACTTAACCGGACGTCGGGAAACCTTGGCTGCGACGGCCAGTCCCACGATATTGTTGAACACCGCTTGCTTAGTGCCGAACGAGCCGCCCGAGTCCGGAGGCGTCTTGAGACGTAACCGGTTGCCCGGGAGACCGAGGGCGCGGGCCATCACGGGGTGCAAGGTGTAGGGACCTTGAAAGTTGGCCGTTACCTCGAAAACGTTCTCACCAGGGTGGTATGTGGCGAGCACCACGAAGGCTTCGATCGGCGTGCAGGAATTTCTCGGGTAGCGTACCGTCGTCTTAACCACATGGGCAGCCTCGGCGAAAGCTTGGTCAGGATCGCCATACTTGAACCGGCGTTCGTGTAGTACGTTTGAGCCGGCGTCCGGGTGTAACAACTGGGTAGTGGGCTCCGCCGCGACCTCCGGGTCGACCACAGGGTCGAGTGAAGCGTAGTCAACTTGGATTATTTCTAGGGCGTCCTCCGCTACGTAACGGTCGCGGGCGACGACTATGGCCACCGGCTCTCCTACGTGGCGCACCCGCTCAATTGCTAGCGCGTACTGCGGCGCGTTGACCTTCACGCCAGAGAGAAACGGCGCAGTGTGCTGGGCAAGTTCTGAGCCCGTGATGATGGCGGTTACGCCGGGGAGGGCCAGTGCATTCTTGGTGTCGATGGACTTGATCTCCGCGTGCGCAACCGGCGCGCGCAGGAATGCGGCGTGCAGACAGCCTGGTGGTTCCGCCAAATCGTCGGCGAATCGGCCTGCGCCACGCAGCAAAGCTGGATCTTCAACCCGTTCGAAGGATCTGCCCACATGTTCCATCCGCGCATTGCTTACAATTAAACGCGTCGGATGCAAGTGGTCGGACGAAAAGATTAGACGATAGATCATGCGGATGGCCGCCCGTGTAAAATCGGGTTAGGTTGGCGAGGACCGTGCGAACCTACATGAGAAAAGTGATGAGTGAGCCGTACAAGGGTATCTTTCCGATCGTGCCTACCCCTTTCACCGAGGACGGAGCGCTAGATCTCGAGGGGCAAAAACGCGTGCTCGACTGCATGATTGACCAGGGTGTCGATGGTGTCTGCATTCTCGCGAACTATTCCGAGCAGTTTCTGTTGTCGGACTCAGAACGGGAGACACTGCAGACGCTCTGCTTGGGGCATGTTGCGGGCCGGGTCCCAGTCATCGCGACCTGCAGTCATTTCAGCACCCAGGTAGCGGTCGCACGGTGCACACGGGCCGAGGAGCAAGGAGCAAGCATGGTTATGATGATGCCACCTTATCATGGCGCGTTGCTCCGGGCTGATGAATATGGCGTTCATGAGCATTTTGCAGCCTTGTCCGATGCCATCGATATTCCGATCATGATTCAGGATGCACCATTGTCAGGTGTGGCCTTGTCAGTCGATCTGCTCGTGCGGATTGCGATGGAATTCCCAAACGTCACCTATTTTAAGATTGAGACGCCGGGCACCGCGGACAAGTTGCGCGCCCTGATCGCGGGGGCAGGTGAATATATCGACGGACCCTTTGATGGCGAAGAAGGGATCACCCTTATGGCTGATCTCGACGCCGGCGCTACGGGTACAATGACCAGTGCAATGGCGTCTGAGCAGATCCGACCCATCGTGATGCAGCATCTGGCCGGAAACCGGGATGTCGCTGCTATCCAGTACAATCGTATGCTTCCCCTTATTAATTTCGAGAATCGGCAATGTGGATTGAAAGGCACCAAGGCGGTGATGAAGGAAGGCGGCGTCATCAAGTCGGATAGGGTGCGCCATCCATTGACTCCTTTGCCCTCACACACACGCACCGCTCTGATGGATATGGCTCGGGAACTCGACTTGATTGCATTTAGCTGGGGTAAGTGACGCCCTCCAGATGTCACGATGTAAAACATGATCCATAATCCGCCAGTGCAGCTCACGGTCGAGGATCTTGATGCGCTCGCGCTGGGCGCGTGGATTCTAGGCACAGGCGGCGGGGGCGACCCCTATCACAAGCTGATGAATGCCAAACAGCTTTATAGGCAAGGCAAATCGGTGACGCTGATCGATCCGCGGTCTCTTGCCGACGATGCGTTGGTCGCTGTCGTCTCTACCATGGGCGCCCCGCTTATCGCTCAGGAGCGTATTCCGGACGCCTATCACGCG
>PBMU01000062.1 GCA_002722775.1 Rhodospirillaceae bacterium | reverse complement strand
AACTCCCATATTGACTTTGTTGTCTTCGTTGTAAGGAAGATAGCACGAGAGGCCACCCATAAAAGCCATCTTGACCCTACACCTCAGGTTCAGCGCTACAGAGCGCCTGGTATATTCGGGCCCGACCTAATTCGGTTCCTAACGGCGCCGTGACACCTAGAAGCCTTCGCCTCCAGTGTCAGCTTAATGTCATAACTCATACTGTTTTCACGCACCTGGCGCTCCAAGGGGCTTCTCATCGTGGCGTGCAAGCTGCCTTGAGCCTTCCACGCACGAAACCCATAATGTTCGAAAGGTTGGGAACGCCCCCTGGCCGATAGATTTGTCCGCCAGTATGTTTAGCAAGACAGGAGACCGGTGCCGAACCAGTCATGTCCACTACGTCTACCACAATGCTGTTGCTGTCGGCCCGGAGGTCGTCATGCAGCAGGCAAGGATCGCTGCTACAGGTCTCCCGCCCGTCAGTGATCAACACAATACGCCCGCCGGCCGGTCCAAGCATGGTGAGCGCGCTTGCCATGCTTTCCGTTATCGCGGTCTCGCCACCACGTTGGATCTCCAGTGAGCGTACGTGATCGATCAGACGTTTGGATCGGTAACCATAATATGGTCCAACGCTATCGATATCGGCGCAGGAGCGAAACGAGACGACACCAACTAGCACTTCAGGATCAAGCCGCTCCAACGCATCAGCGAACGTGCTACGTGCATGGTCCAAACGTTTCGGGTCCGGTGAAGATAGGAACCCGCGATAGATCGCACGAGCTTCTTCGTCCCCAGCGTTTATGCGTTTATCAAGAATTTTTTCAAAAGGGACGGCAAAATCGGCAGGAAGCCCCATGCTCACGGACGCGTCGATCACGAAAATCAGTGCACGCCCCGGCGCTGCGAGTTCCGGGCACGGATCGAGACTGGGAACCACATCTAGGTCAATCCCAACACTGGAATGTGGTTTAGATGAGTTCTTATTTTCTGATTCTATTGTCGCAGATCCCAAGTCCTTATGAAATTTGGGAAACGCCGGACCAGCCGAGCCAATGAACCGCGTATCGGGCGTTTGTAATTTTCCGGTTGCCGATTGGCGGCCCGTGTCGGGTCGCCCCCGTCCTCGGCGAACCGCCTGGTTTGAATATTTCCTTTGTTCGTGCTGCGCCTTTCCCAGTCGTCGCACGGATTTCGTGAGATGATCTTCCGGGACTACAGCGCCCCGCACCCACACCTGTCCAATCGCGGTCGCACCCTCAATTTGGCGATGGGCTAGGTCCTCTCCTACAGGCGTTGCAATTAGGCAAAGCACCCCTGCCAACACCAGTAGGCGACCCGAACGGAAACTCCCGTCCCGAAGTGGGTTCCCAGTCTGCGCGGCACCGCTGAACGCGGTATTAACCTCGTCACCCAGGACCCAGAGGTCGTTCGCAATGGTCCCACAGGATGGGCAAAAACTGGGCAGTTCAGGCAAATCGTCTTGATGGCTGCAAACCGAGCACAGATACCTCATCTCGGATCCACCTCCGAAATCCCATTCGCTCGCTGCAACATGCAACCCGCTCGACCTTGATGCCTATACTATGTGAAGAACCTCAAACTTTCCCTTCGTCCCCGGCAAAGCCACCGTACTTGCTCCCGACGTCGAACCCCCAGCGTGTTCCATCGCGGGGCCCAGTTCCGCCGCCCCCGAAACCTTCCCAGGATTAGCAATGCCAACGAGGACTGCCGCCAACTGAACCGGTGTGCCGAACAGATCGCCCTGTTTGATGACCGCCCCACCAAAATGGGCACCGACTTGGACGTTATGAGCCGGGAGATCGGGGCTGCTCCCGGTCGTACGACTGGTCTCGAGTAATTCTTTGACCATTAGTGCCATCGTTTCAGTGTTGTCTGCAGAACACATCACGCCCTCGCCGAGCGATTTCACTACCTTTCCACTGTGCCGCTTAGTGACAGCCGTTGCCCGCTGGGAGAGATGGTCAATCACCAATTGAACTCCATGAGATCCAAACTCTTCACGCAACTTAGCTAACTCCGCGATCTGGACAATGAAAACACCAATTTCGTGGCCAGTCCCAAGATGCTTACGTTCGACTTTCTCCATCGCAAAGGTCTTCTGAAAAGTAGCGGTCATTTGATCGATCTCGCCAACCTCAAAAGAACCGAAACACTGTGCTCCTGTTTTGATAAAACGGGTTGAAGCACTCTGTGATAGAAAAGCAGCCATCTGCATGATAAAGGCCTCGATGTCACCTTCGTCGAGCTGGAAAATTCGCAAGGTGTCATTCAAAATCGCCTTGCCGCGCGTGCTATCGAGTTTGAGGCCGGACTCGATCTTCACCAGCGCGCCCACGACAAAACAACAGATGCCGATATGGAAGCGGCTATCCTTTAAAAGTTCCTTGGTGACAAGATTGCGTTTCACGAAATCAAAAAATGAGGTGCCAAGAACCTCAGCGGATTCCAGACGCACCACATTCATGGTCTCAAGATCACTCTCATCGACATAGCGCCGTGTGTAAGCATCAGATTTGCCAGACACGGAACGGTTAAACGCGTTTGTTTTTTCAGGATCAGCGTACGGTGAGAACTCGCCCGTCTTTTCTCGCCGAAATAGATTGTAGTCGAGCGCAAAAAGCTTCATAGCATGTGTCTGGAAGAACCCAAACAGGTTATTAACCATGCTCGCCGCCGTCGGCCCTTGGGATTGGAGCCGCACGGGAGATGACCGGTTAATCTTAGTTTTCCTACCCAACCCTTGGTCTTGGATCTTGGATGAGGGGACCTGGGCATTCGGGTCTGGATCGAAAATTTTGAAGGACAATGTATTTAAGTACAGAAGACCGTTGTCCTTAACAGCTTCCTCGATCAGCTTTTTGCCATCATATCCAGCGACGTGGGATAGCGATGAGAACAAGGCCCAAGCGGCATCTCGATCGTCCACCGCAAAATTCTTCAAAAGAGACCATTTCCGGTTCTGAAGGACATGGACCTGATATGAGATTGCCGACATGTTCGTTCCCGAGTCTTTATATCATGATCAATCGGGTCTCGCCCCGCAAGTTCAAGAACAGGCTAAAACAACTATTGTGAGAAATCCCATGGCGCGCACAGCACACCCGGGCCGCGATCCCCTTCCAAGACAATCGCCAACCGGCCCTAACTGTGACAGTCTAGCGGTGTATTAATGTTGCCGCTATAGTCTCCACACGTCGCGGGCATTCAAACACCGTCGGCTCCGTGCTTCTAAAGCCCGTGAAAGGGCATCGACCGCGCCGAGGCACACCTCGGCCGGCCACAACCAATGGTGGACCGGAGAGAGAGCATGACTACTGGCCAAGATAGCCTTAAGACACGTCGCAGCCTGACCGCGGCAGGCAAGAGCTACGACTACTACAGCCTCGAGGCTATGGCCGACGCCGGCTACCCAGAGATCCGCACTTTGCCGTTCTCCTTAAAAGTGTTGCTCGAAAATTTGTTACGTTACGAAGACGGTCGCGCAGTGACAACGGACGACGCCAAAGCCATGGCAGAATGGACCGGTGAACGAAAGTCCTCGCGTGAGATAGCCTATCGCCCGGCGCGCGTGTTGATGCAGGATTTCACAGGCGTGCCAGCGGTGGTTGACCTTGCCGCCATGCGGGATGCCATGGTCGCGATGGGCGGTAATCCAGAAAAGATTAATCCACTCTCTCCCGTCGATTTAGTGATCGACCATTCGGTAATGGTGGACGCGTTCGGCGACGCTAACGCATTCAAACGCAATGTGGAACTCGAGTTTGAGCGTAACGGTGAGCGCTACGAATTTCTCCGCTGGGGTCAGGAAGCGTTCCAAAACTTTCGCGTGGTTCCGCCCGGAACTGGAATTTGCCATCAAGTGAATTTGGAATATTTGGCACAGACCGTTTGGACGAAGGACGAGGGCGGGAAGACGATCGCTTATCCAGACACGCTGGTCGGAACCGATAGCCACACCACGATGGTGAACGGGATGGCCGTTCTTGGCTGGGGCGTCGGGGGTATCGAGGCCGAAGCGGCAATGCTTGGCCAGCCGGTCTCCATGCTGATTCCCGAAGTCATCGGCTTCAACCTGTCAGGTACCCTTCCGGAAGGCGCTACCGCAACTGACCTGGTGCTGACCGTCACGCAAATGCTTCGTGGAAAAGGCGTGGTTGGCAAGTTCGTGGAATTCTACGGGCCAGGACTGGACGAACTGTCGCTGGCCGATCGAGCGACCATCGCCAACATGGCGCCTGAGTACGGTGCCACCTGCGGCTTCTTCCCTATCGATGGCGAAACCATCAACTATCTCCGGTTTACAGGCCGCGAAGAGGATCGCATCGCACTGGTCGAGGCCTACGCCAAAGCCCAGGGAATGTGGCGAGATTCCTCGACAACAGATCCTGTTTTTACTGACACGCTCGCCCTTGACCTTTCAACTGTCGTACCGTCGATGGCTGGCCCAAAACGCCCGCAAGACCGGGTGTTGCTCTCCGCTGCTGCTGGTGAGTTCAATAAGACGCTGGGTGAGCTTGGCACGGGAGTAGTGCGCTCAGTTCCAGTTAACGACGCCGACTATCAGCTTTCTGACGGTGATGTGGTAATAGCAGCGATCACAAGCTGCACCAACACCTCGAACCCATCTGTACTGATCGCTGCTGGCCTCCTAGCACGCAACGCCAACACCAAAGGGCTCTCCGTTCAACCCTGGGTCAAGACGTCGCTGGCACCTGGCTCGCAGGTTGTCACGGACTATTTGGAAAACGCTGGCCTACAGAGCGAGCTGGACCAGCTTGGGTTTAATCTTGTCGGTTATGGGTGCACCACCTGCATCGGAAACTCGGGGCCCCTGCCTCAACCGCTTGCAGAGGCCGTCGAGACCGGTGACCTGGTAGTAACATCCGTTCTGTCCGGTAATCGGAATTTCGAGGGGCGCGTGAGTCCCCACGCCAAAGCCAACTATCTTGCGTCTCCACCCTTAGTCGTCGCCTACGCGATCGCGGGCAGCATGACAATAGACTTATACAATGAACCACTAGGCGAAGACACGGACGGAAATCCAGTTTACCTGAAGGATATCTGGCCAACCAACCAGGAAATCGAAGCGGTGATGCGCGAGAGCTTGTCTCGTGAGATGTATCGCTCCCGTTATGCTAATGTATTCCACGGACCAGACGAATGGCGTGCCGTACACGCCACGGGTTCGCTTACTTATAACTGGAATGCTGGGTCTACCTATGTCCAGAACCCACCCTACTTCCAGGACATGAAAGCTGATCCAGACGGCTTCGCTGACATCATTGGTGCGCGGCCGCTTGCGCTGCTAGCGGATTCCATCACTACCGACCACATTTCTCCCGCCGGATCGATTAAGCAGGATGGACCGGCAGGTGACTACCTTATGGAGCGTCAGGTCCGCCTATCGGACTTCAATTCCTACGGTGCCAGGCGTGGTAATCACGAGATTATGATGCGCGGTACGTTTGCGAATATCCGATTGCGCAACGAACTTACCCCTGACATCGCCGGCGGCTACACAAAACACCAACCTTCGGGCGAGCAGATGGACATTTATAACGCGGCCATGAAATATCAGGATGATGGCGTCCCCCTGGTCGTTGTCGGTGGCAAGGAATACGGCACCGGCTCGTCCCGAGACTGGGCGGCAAAGGGCACGCGGCTCCTCGGCATCAAAGCAGTGATTGTCGAAAGTTTCGAGCGGATCCATCGATCCAATCTCGTCGGCATGGGCGTGTTGCCGCTGCAATTCCGAGGTGGA
This sequence comes from Rhodospirillaceae bacterium, assembly GCA_002722775.1. Lineage (GTDB taxonomy): Bacteria > Pseudomonadota > Alphaproteobacteria > Thalassobaculales > Thalassobaculaceae. The sequence continues at coordinate 17,187 of PBMU01000062.1, read as the reverse complement.
GAAAATCGCGCTTCTCTTGGCCTAAAAGGCACCGAAACCTTTGATATCACTGGTATCGCCGACGGCATCTCACCGCGAATGGATGTGCCCTGCCGGATCAACTACGCCGACGGTTCAAACAAAAATGTCACCCTATTGTGCCGTATCGATACCGCTGATGAAGTCAACTACTATCGCCATGGCGGAATCCTGCAATATGTGCTGCGGGACATGCTAACAGCCGCGTAGCTAGCAGAGTAGGGGAAATGGGTGGCAACCCGCCATATACTGCCCATGGAAATAAGATTAACGGCGTGGTCTCCCCCGCTAGCTTACAAGCGTTGCGCTCGATCGTTTGGCCCGCCTCGAACATTAACCCTCCTTGACCTTCTGTCATGGGTGTCGCAAAAATGCCAATAGGACCTGATCCACTAATAAATACCCAGAATCTTAGCGGATAGTCTTAATGTGAGCTCTGGTCGTGCTTGATACCAACAATAGGCAAATTCGCATCCATACAAAGGATGAGTTCGAGGGCATGCGCAGGGCCGGCAGGCTGGCTGCGGAAACGCTTGACTTCATTACACCACATGTAAAGCCAGACGTTACCACCGAGGAATTGAATACGCTTTGCCATCATTTCATTCTTGATCACGGGGCAGTGCCGGCGCCGCTAAACTACAAGGGGTTTCCCAAGTCAATCTGTACCTCGATAAACCACGTCGTTTGCCATGGCATCCCCGGACCGAGGAAGCTGTTGGAGGGCGATATCATGAACGTCGATATCACAGTTATCCTGGATGGGTGGTTCGGTGACACCAGCAGAATGTTTGCCGTCGGCAAAGTGCCAGTTAAGGCATCCCGGCTCATGGATATTACTTATGAATGCCTGATGCGCGGAATTGCAGTCCTGAAGCCAGGAGCCACTCTGGGAGACATTGGTCACGCCATCCAATCCCATGCGGAGGCTCAGCGTTGCTCCGTAGTCCGCGATTTCTGTGGACACGGGCTTGGTCGCGCATTTCATACAGCCCCTAGCATCTTACACTACGGTGCCCCAGGAACCGGCATAACTCTCAAAGCTGGCATGTTTTTCACTGTCGAACCGATGATTAACGCGGGCAAGTATGCCGTGAAAATTCTTCCAGATGGCTGGACGGCCGTTACCCGAGATCGGTCGTTGTCAGCCCAGTTTGAACATTCGGTTGCGGTCACAGAAACGGGGCACGAAATCTTCACGAACTCCCCGATCGGGCTGACCAAACCACCGTATAACATTTGACCATCAGTAACCTGTGAAAACCCCCACGGACCTCATCACAAGCAGTGGACCAAATAAATGGTCCTTCCAAAACTTAACGTACTTAGGGTGCTAAAGTGACAGGCGAAGATCTGAATCGACAATAATGAACACTTCCGACGAAGATCACCCAACGAAGATACAAATGCGATCACGGACAGCCCCAAATCTGCGCTCACCCGCGCCCCAAGCTTTAGAGATTGCCAAAGGCCTCTCAAAAAGGGAGCACATCCATGACATTAAATATCCATCCGACCACATCTTTTTTCTGGCACCGGGCCTCTCCCAAGCAGAATGTCATGGAAAGGTGGCGAGGATACTTAGATCGTTCATCTCCTACGTCTAATTTATATTGCACCAAATATTGCTTAGGTCATTATCTTCCATAGCATAGTGGATCAGGAGGGAACTAGTGATGGATCCGAGCCTGGGCCGGAAACAAGAAGGAGACCATCAAGAGCCGTTTCGGAGACGGATAAATGATCTTTTCTTCGAGCTTTGGGCGTTTGGAAGTAACGCGCTGGTCTCTTGGTGTGCAACACGCCACGGGATCGACATTCTCACCGTTCCCAAAGTGAGGCTATTCAATCTTAAAGAAACCCACCCTCGAGTGTTCAAAGGTAGGCGCCGATTAGACCCGGAAAGTTTTCAACGGATCGCCCGATCCCTGGAAACCCAACCAGTTGAAATCCGCCTGGACTTCACAATAGGTGACGAAGAGTCTGGGCTGGGCCACGACGACGTCGAAAAACTAATCACCAACTACACGACGCTACTCACCGACTATCGCGCCGTCGTACTGCTGGACATTGTCGGGTTTTCAAAACATACACCGGAAGCACAGGCAAGCCAGCTGGCGACACTTGAGTTCGCCCTCAATATCGCCGAGGAAACCTGCATCCAGAAAAAGCTGCCAGTCGAGATGAAACGATCGACGACGGGTGACGGCTTTTATCTTTGGAATAGCAAGACAGGCCCCAAAGCCGATATCGCACTTTTCGTCTTGATGTCCCTATTTTTGACATACTACGGTGCATTGAAACGCTCCATTACGGAAAAAAACGCCACGCCCGAGATTCGAACTGCGGCGAGCGTCGGCAGCCACTACACTTTTTATAATCCGCGCAAAAACATTGTTGGCAAATCCGAAGAATACATTGTCGGAGATGTCACTATCTCGGTTGCGCGCCTAGTCGGCAAGACCAAGACAAATCAAATCGTCATCGGCGCTTTCAAGCGACCTACAGCCGACGGGGTTGCTGAAATTCGGGCCGAACAGATGATTGCGATGGCGCATGAAGAGTTGACAAAATTTGAGGGCATTATGTTATTTGGCAACCCGGTCGATCGGTTTGCGTTCTATCTCACGGGACCCAAACGACAAGATGGAAGTTACGTCAACCAAAAGATGCGCATTGTCGACAAGCATGGTTTCGAGCATTTTTGCTTCAACGGTAAGGTAAATGTCTTTGTCGAGGGGGACGATCCATACTTCGCTGGCTTACAGCACCTTGACTTGATAGGACACCGCCGTCCACAAGCCGCTCGCTAGCGCTTTTGCTGTTCAGTCAAGAATCGCGCCATCCATGTGACAATCGTCGAATGCCAATCCCTCGACCTGAGCGCCCGCTAAATTCGCTTTCTCGAAATTCGTCTTCTGTACGCGTCCCGTGTCAGTACCGTCACTCGAACGGATCCGAATTCCTCCGACGGCCGCATTTGTCATATTGACACCCTTCAGATTGCTGCCGGCCAGATTAGCCCCGATCAGGACAGCATTTCGTAGGTCGGCGTCCGTTAGATCCGAACCTCCAAAATTCGCCAGCACCAAGATGCAAGAATTGAGGCGGGCGCCCAGAAGTTTACCACTACGCATCCGCACGCCCGTCATGTCACGCCCACTGAGATCTTGGTATGAAAGGTCCCTCCCATCTAGGATCGCACGTTGACCTTTCTCGCCGTTCGAGTTGATCCATTCCTCGTGCAAATCAAGCTGTTCACGCACTTTGCCGGCCACTTCGCGATATTCACTGGCCTCAGGATCTTCGCCGATGTCGAGCTGCGTGGAATCGAGTTCTTGTAACAATTCGTCAGGAACGTTCGCGGAACGCATGCTCACGTTCTGCAGTGTTGCGTTGGCAAGCTGCGCGCCCTCGAGATCCGATCCATTTAAATTCGTGTTGGTCAACCGTGTGTCCGAAAGATCTGCATCTCGCAAGTTGGCATACGACAGATCAACTTCTGACAGATCCGATCCAAACAACTTGGCTCCTTCGAGATTGGCGCCAACCATACTAGAGCCGCTGAAATCCACATTTGACATCTTGGCCCGGGTGCCCATCGCGTAGTTCATCAGACACTGGGTTAGATCAGTGCGTTCATTGCCGAATGACTCCTCCGCGCTGGACCCAAGCATCACTCCGCCCCGTAAGTCGGCATCGGTCAAATTAGCCTTTGTGAGGTTCGCCTCGCGAAGCGAGGCGCCACGCAACACAGCGCCTGTCAAATCCGCACTCTCAAGGTCAGCGCCGATTAGTTTCGCGCCGAACAAATCGGCCTCAGCTAAATTAGCATTCTTTAGTGTGGCGCGCGTGAAATCGGTACCAGCCATGACTGCCTTCGAAAGTTGCCCGCCGGTGAAGTCCATCCCTTCCAGTTTCATCTTCGAAAGGTCAGCCTGTTTTCCCCCTGATTTTCCAGCAAGCCATTTCCGGTGGTCCGCCAGGAAAGTTTGAAGGAATTCCAGGGCGTCACTGTCGATCAGATGCCTATCGAGTGCGTCCGTCATAGCTACCCCTTGCTGAAGCTGAAAGACGCCTTTAAACGGGTCGGCAGCTCCAAATTTGGACAGTGCATCAGTCGTGCGCTTGATTCAAGAGTATGCAACGGGTTGTTCAAAGTCGCGGGGGCGGATATATACAAATCTCATCCCAGATCTTTGTCGAATCGCACCGCATGCACAATCGCCCTTCCTTCAATCGTAAAGCGGTCATGCGGCTGAGGGCAAAACTCATAGACAAGATCGAGGGTCCGGCCCGAAAACCCGCAACCGCTTAGAGCGGCACGCCGCTCTCAATAGCAACGGATGCACCACCGCGCCGCCAACATGTTGATCAGTCCAAGTACCGTACCCACAAACCGTGGCGGATTATGTTCCTTGACGACCTCAAAACACAAGAACAAGGATGAAAAAGACCTACCTTGCATGACAAGAACTGGGATCAGGAGTAAGGTAGAGAAGCTCCAATACCTGATGAGGTCAGGTTAGTGACAGTGGGGAAACCACCGAGAAGCGGCAATCCAACCGCCCACCCAATGAAACAAAGACCAACCCGTGGCCGCGATTTAAATGGATTGTCGGAGCCCCTTGGGCCTATGGGGCCACTCCTTCAAAGTGAATGTCCATAGTTTCTAGAATGCCGCATCGACGGTTGGGACGTAGTACGTCCCCTTGCCATCTCGTCGCTGGATGCCATCATACCCCTTGTGAAGCAAAGCACCATGCGACATTGGCCTGTCGTCCTCGCGGAGCCAGAGTCGGAGTAACGAGCGCCGCCGCGCAGGTTCCTTTGCGTCCTCGAAGGCGCTACGTGTATGCAATAGCAAACAATTGTTTGTGAAGATTATATCACCCGGCTCCATTAGGAAGTTAAGACGAACGTCCGACCGGTTCGAGATCTCGTCCAGCACGTCCAGAGCCTCCCGTTCAGGGCCGGTCAACACCACGTGCCCTTCCTCCACTGCGAGATCTATATAACCACGGATATAGATCACGCTCGGCACGCCATGGGCGACGGAGAATATCGGGATGCGCTCCTTTGTAACGTGAGGATCGCCCGGAGCTTGTTCCCCAAAGCGATGGTGATAGTAACCCCTGTAAAGGAGAGGCAGTAGTTCTGGGCGTTCCTGCAGCATAATGTTGTGTATGGTTAATGCGCTTGCGTATCCGCTAATGCCACCCTCGATGGCAGGTCGAACACACAACATTCCCAAATGATCACACCGGTCGGTGTGGAGTTTCAATTCACGGCTGTTACGATAAGCCCGCTCCCGCTTGTCCTTGCCGCCTACATTCACCACCTCTCCCACCATGTCGCCCAGGCTGCTTTGTGAAACCGGACGACCGAAATGAGTGCCAAGTCCGAGATACAAGCGCTTCAGATCGCTCGGTTCATAACGATCTAACGGCAAACCGCGAAGCATAACTATACCAAGCCCATTTCGGACCGTCTGACGCCAACCGTCAATATCATTTGCTATTGAATCTAGCTTGAAAGTCTCACGAGAAATTCCGACCAGGCTCCGACCAACACCGACCAACGCCCGATCAAGCGCATCGATATGCCGCCTATCCAGTTCAATCGCAAAACTTTCCTTACTACCGATCTCCGATACAGTCCACGCAGCTGGATGCTCCAACGGATTGATTAAGGGTGCCTGCATTGTCGTTATGTCTTCTTGCAATAGAGGGATGTTCATTTCTAGCATAGACCGCCAGTGATTTATCCAGGGGGGCATGTGAGCGCATTTGCGGGTCCAATCAATCTGCTATCGTCGCTTGCCGGCTTGCGGCTTCTCCCCACAGCTTTAGCCTGAGGCAAACTAGGAAGGAGATAGTAAACATGCGCGAAGCGACCACCATAAGACGCGTTGTCGAGGCTTATAACCTGTCGGTGACGACCGAGAACAAGATCCATGATGACGCAGTAGCCAAGCGTTTTGGTTTCGAAGGTGGCTTGGTACCCGGCGTTGAGGTATACGCCTACATGATAAACTCGGTGATCAGTCACTTCGGTGCTGAATGGCTCGAACGCGGAAGTGCGAGGTGCCGGTTCAACAAACCTATCTATGATGGCCATGAGGCCGTAGTGACGGCGGAAGCCCAAACCGATGAAAAGCTCGCGCTAAAAGTCGAATCCGACGGCACAATTTGCGCCACGGGTTCGGCTTGGATGCAGAATTCCCAGGTCGAAATTTGCATAGATGACTATCCCTTGGCCACTCTACCGGAATACGAAACGAGACCCGATGCCAACCCGGCAACCCTTCCAGACGGTCTGATACTTGGAACCTTCGAACAGACCATGGCACCCGAAGAACAGATGCGGTACCTCACTGACGTGGGCGAAACGCTAGCAATCTTTGAAAACGAAACCATAGTACATCCCGGTTGGATTCTGAGAATGGCTAACAGGGCACTTTCACACAACGTGCGCCTTGGCCCTTGGATCCATGTTGGCAGCACTATCCACAATCTATCTCTTCCCCGTTATGGCGATCACCTTATGGCGCGCGCCAAAGTGGTACGGAATTACGAACACAAGGCCCATCTATTCATCGATTTGGACGTGTTGATCGCTCGTGAGGACGGAACTGGCCTGATCCAGATCGACCACACCGCGATCTATCGCCCACGCCAAGTCTCCGAAGCTGCCTGACACTGCAATCAAACAAGGATTTGCCAATGCCTGAATTCCACACCACTGAGCGCGACGGTCGCGTGCTCACCATCACGCTAAATCGTCCTGACCGCATGAATGCCCTGCATTCCCCGGCGCATTTCGAGCTGCACGAGACCTTCGACGAATTCGAGAAAGACCCAGAGCTTTGGGTCGCAATCCTTACCGGTGCCGGCGACCGCGCATTCAGTGCTGGGAACGATCTGAAATGGCAAGCTCGAGGTGGCTCGCGCGACCGTCCATCAACTGGTTTCGGAGGTATTACAGAACGTTTCGAACGATCGAAACCACTTATTGCCGCCGTAAATGGAGTCGCTATGGGCGGCGGTTTCGAACTGGCGCTAGCCTGTGATGTAATCATCGCCGCCGAGAACGCGGTGTTCGCGCTGCCCGAGCCCAAGGTTGGCTTAGCGGCACTCGCAGGCGGCCTGCACCGACTACCCCGTATGATCCCACTAAAACGCGCCATGGGCATGATACTGACGGGCCGCCATGTCCCTGCCACAGAGGGTTACGATATGGGATTCGTTACTAAATTAGTGCCAGAGGGCAACGCCCTATTGGCCGCCCAAGAGTTCGCTAACCAGATCATCGATTGTTCTCCAGTTTCGATCCGTACCAGTCTCGACGTAGTGCGTCGAGGCCTCGAGCACGCTGACATTCGCAACTCCATGAGGATGAACTACGACAGCGTGAATACGCTGAGAAAAAGCGAGGACATGATTGAGGGTCCTAAAGCGTTCGCCGAAAAGCGCAAGCCAAACTGGAAGGGCCGCTAGGTGTGACTGAACCATCACCGAACACAGTCCGTCTACAGCGGCTCGCCCGTGCGTATCGAGAGTCCGGCGCTCTACTCGCCGCCGTCGAACTCGGTCTGTTTACCAAGCTCGAGGGGGGCGCCGACACCGAGGCCACGCTGTCGGCCGCGCTCGGCATCTCGACCCTTAACGCCGAAAGGATTATAATCGCCTGCCTCGGCCTTGGGTTGATCGGCCGCGATGGCGATAAACTTCACAACGCACCCGACGTAGACCGGTTCTTGGTCGAGGGCAAAAGTACTTACGCTGGCGCTTGGATGTTTTTTACCCATCCAGACTGGGCCAAATGGGGCCGACTAGCCTAACACCTGCGAAATCCGGAACCCGCCCGCCTCGACACCGATACGGTCAAAGGGATCACCGTCGAAGAAGCGCGTCGCTACCACCAGGCGACTTATAGTATCGGGCGAGGCGCTGGTCGGCTTTTCGTCCGACAGGTCAACCTATCGACGCGAAATTGTATCTGGATATTGGCGGCGGTCCTGGCGCCTACTGCATCGAAGCCTGCAAGACACACGACCACCTAACAGCAAAGGTGCTCGATTTGCCGCCAGTGGTCGCTGTAGCCTGCGAATTTATCGAAAAAAATGGATTGTCCGACCGGATCCGAGCGCTTGGGGCCGATTTTAACCACGATCCCTTTCCAATTGGGGCTGACGTTGCGATCATGGCCAGTAACCTTCCAATGTATGGGCGCGATGCGGTCGCCGCGGTGGTGAAAAAAACCTATGACTCACTGGTGCCGGGAGGAGAGATGAATCTGATCGGCGAAGCCTTGGACGAGGCTCGTGCTGGCCCCACCGACCCAGCTATTTGGGGTCTTGCCCAAACTCTGAACAACAGCACCGGCCTCGCTCACTCCATCTCAGAATGCGTTGGCTATCTCGAGGCAGCCGGCTTCCGAGGCCTCGCGACGAACGACTTCGTTCCGGGCGTCTTGAAACGTATCAGTGGCATTCGACCATCCTGACAACTCACTTGCCAGGATGGGCTGACCGGTCGACAGGTAGGTGCTGGTCGGCAAGCATCTCAGATAGCACCACTGAACGGACGTGTTCTGCGTCCAGCCCATGTTCATTGATTAGATCTGTCGACGCCCCGACAATTGCGTCCGCATCTGCCATGATTTTCAATTGCTTGAAGGTATCAGGTCTAGATATTCCCATGCTTTCGCCGACCAACTCCATGTAATTGGCGACTGTGAACGGCCATGCCGGTTCGTGTGCCACAAATTCCCGATGGTCGTTGTGATAAATCCCCACAAAAGTGTCCACGCCTGCAGACTCCGCTGCGGACAAAGCTTCGGCAATCTTATTTTGGTGATAGTCCCCGAGCGGCGCGAGGGAAGTGCCAGTGTAACCGATACTGGCGACCCCGGTATCGACTAATTGCAATCCTGGTATTGCCCCGAGGAGTTTGCGAACCGACGTCATCACGCCAAGTTCGCCCGCGTATTCATAGATCGACACTTTCCGTTCCACGGGCCTTGTCAGAAAGGGTCGCAGGTCATCAAGACGGTCAGCGAGATAGACCGGGAACAGCGTCATGCGGAGCGCAGTTCCAGTAATCTCTCGATAACCCGGAATCATCATATCACCGAACTGAATTTGGCAGGTCGGACACCAAGAGAGCACTTCGGAAGTCTTGGATCGTGCGAACTTGTCAAGCGTCGTGAAAGCCTGGCGTCCCGCACTCTCTATGTCCCCCGGCCGCGCCTGAAGGATACCGCAGCACGAGCCCGGCCCGCCATGAACCTCGTAGGTCAGTCCAAGTCTCTCAAGCACGTCAAGGCAGTAAAGTCCTATATGCGGTGTTTTAAGCATGTTGCAACCGGTATAGAAGACCAAATCCGGGGCCTCATTGCGTTCCGGGTGTGAACGCGGGTTCAACCGATCTAATAAAACCTGAGGCAGGGAGAGCCGCGAGAGGACCCTGACGCCTCTGCTCATCTTCTGGAACGCTGCCTTTCCTGAGGTCTTGCGTTGATCCAAAGGAGTGTTGGCGGAGGAAAGTGCACGACGCGCCATCGCAAGCATGAAGCGGGGATTGATGCCATGTTCGCAAACCGAGGTGCAAAACCCAGTCCCACAACACATCGTCGCCCAATCTGCCGCGTTTCCTAGACCCCCCTTGCCCTGCAGGATATCGAGTACTCCCTCTACGAGGCCTTTCGGATCGGACGCATCGAAACCCGCGATACTGGGGGTCGGGCAGACCGACGCGCAGGCACCGCAAGTGGTGCAGGCATCCAAGATCGTGTCGACCTGGTCGTCGAGATAGGACAGAATCTGTGAAACGGGTGCAGACATCTAACCTCACCAGCAGTTGTGCCATCGATTGCAGACTAACCCCGATTTAATGATCATCCACCGGGTCTAATGCAGGCAAATTGAAACACCTCGAAAAGGACATGTCACTATTTTGTCTGACCCACCGCCCTGGGCCCGTAGGTATCTATTATTGAAATATCGCACGACGCAGCGTGCTTCGGCTATTGTCAAGCATATGAAAGCAAAGAACCCCGTTTTGTATGTTCATATGGAAAGCCGTGAACGCGAGTTAGACGCCAAGCTATTGGTTGCGCTCGCGGCGGCCGAGCTCGGCTTCATTTCGATATTCGGACAGAGCACATTTCTCCTGCAATACGCCAAATGGTTTCCCGAAGGGATCTACTTCTTCAAGGGGTTGAATCTCGTGGAAACCAACGTAATGCAAATTTGTTCGGATAATCAACGCCATACAATCATCGCAATCGATGAAGAGTCCCTTGGCGTCGCCGATTCGGTATACTTGGCCAAAGGAATTCATCCCGTTGCATCAAAGCTATGCGACCTAGTCTTTGCACAAGGTGAGGCTCATCGTGAGGTGTTGAAGCGGTCAGGTGGATTTAGCGACGATCAGATAGCCGTGACCGGCAATCCACGAATCGATCTCCTGCGGCCACCGCTCAACGCTAAGTTTGAACGTGAAGCTAAAGCGTTGCGGAAAAGACTTGGGAAGTTCGTTCTGGTCAACACTAACACCGGCGCAGTCAACTCGACATTCGGCGATCTTGAACAATTCAAGGCTGCCTGCAAGACGGTCGGCTGGCTTGACCCCCACGACCCTGATGACCAAGCGGATTTCGACGCCTGGATCACTTTCGAAAAGGCCAACATGGCGGCCACGGAGGCATTGGTTTATGAGCTTCGGCGCGCCTTGCCAGACTATTTAGTTCTCTTGCGCCCGCATCCCTCAGAACGAAAAGAGACTTGGGAGGATAAATTTAGCAGCATAACCGGCGTTTTAGTCGAACGCAGCGGAAACCACATTGCTTGGATGCTTGCCTCTCAATTCGTTTTCCATACGAGTTGCACCACAGGAGTGGAGGCCGAGCTAGCGGGTGTTCCAGCAATATCAATCAAGCCACATGACGCCACTGCAGCGCACTGGTTCCTGTCCAATCAAGTGAACCCAGTCGTCTCTAAACCAAGCGAGGCGGTAATGTTGGCAAAATCGTTCCTAGTTAACGGTTGCGATCCGTTCTCAGCAACCGCAGATGCACGACGCGCACTGCTCGCGAGACAATTCGCATTGGGTGAGCCAGGTTTCGCGTTCGACCGCATCGCCCAGTCTCTACTCAATCTTCTCGACGATCCGAAAAACTTATCGGACACCTATCGCTGGCCAGAGTATACGCTTAGGCACATGCCGAAACGATCGACCCGCCAGATGGAGAAATTTTCGGCAACCATGGAAGAGGTCCAGGCGCGCATTAACACTCTTGCTGACTGTCTTGGCAGATTCCACGACCTTCGCCTTGTCGAGGCCTGGGACAGCCTCTTCGCGGTCTCTAGGCCAGACAAGCTCACCCTACCTGATGACGGTCAGATGTTTCGACTCAAGCCTTCGGCAGCCTGATGAACTGACAAGGAACTATTCGGCTGCGGGGCTCACCGGATCATTGAGTGGCGTCATAATGTCAGCCGCAGCGTGATGGGTCGACTTCACGGTCGAATCCTGATCCGCCTGCAAGATCGTTCGGCCATAGGCGACTACAGCTGGATTATCTTCGGCTCTGAGCGGTTCCATCCTCTTTTTGCGCAAAAGCGCCGCCTCGATATAGGGTGCAAGATCGGCCATCTTCTTGGCCTCGCGCTCCTCCTCATTGGCCTTGAAATGTGGCATAACCTCGGCCGCGAAGAGGTCCAGCGATTCACAAATGTGCGTGTGCTGGTTCTTGCCGCTCTGTTGAATAAAGATTACCTGGTCTACGCCGACGTCTGAAAACCGTTGGAGGTGCGCCTTTACTTGCTCGGGTGTTCCGACACCACGCCCTGCCCCGACCTCTTCCATTTCCGGCTGCGCCCTCTTGAAACGTTCCCAGATGTTAGTCTCGCCCGGCTTATGGTGGCCGTAAACGTAGTAGTGGCCGAGGCTATAGCCGAAGTACTGGAACCCTTCCCCGCCCCGCCGTTTCGCCTCCTCCTCGTCCTCGTGAACCGAGAACCCTGTGCACATGGCTATGTTCGCATTCACCGAATGGCCGATGGGGATGCACTCCTCGGATTTGATGATGTCGTAGTACTCGGTCACCCACTTCGCCGCCTCGGCCGGATCGACGAAGGCAAAGGCGAGCGCGCCAATGCCGTGACGAGCAGCAGCGTGGATCGTCTCACGCCGTGAACAGGCCACCCATATCGGTGGATGGGGTTTTTGCAAAGGCTTGGGAATAACGTTCCTGGGGGGCATAGAGAAGAACTTGCCATCGAATCCTGGATAAGGGCTCATCACCATCATGTTGGCAGTCTGTTCAGTGCATTCCGCCCACATTTCCTTCTTTTCAACAGGGTCAACGCCGTAACCTTCAAGCTCCATGCGCGAGGAGCTCTCGCCGGTCCCGAAATCGACACGGCCATCGGAGATCAGGTCCAGCGTGCCTATTCGTTCTGCCACGCGGGCCGGTTGATTATAGCCGGGTGGGGACAGCACGACCGCGTGGCCGAGCCTGATTTTCTTGGTGTTACGCGCACAGAATCCGAGAAACACCTCAGGCGCAGAAGAATGGGAATATTCCTCTAGGAAATGGTGCTCGTTCGCCCAAATATAGTCGAAACCCAATTCGTCAGCCAATTCGATCTCGTCGATCGCCTCGTGGATTTGCTGGTAGTCGGACCGATCCGTCCACGGCCGGGGCAGTTGCATTTCATAAAGCAGGCCAAATTTCATGGCGTCACCCTCTAACGATTTAATAAGAATTATGGCTATGCCTCCAAGGGCTACACAAGGCAAAGCCGGTACCTATTGAATATCTGTAGTTCGGGCGTTTTGCTGAGCGGCAAACCAGTGCCCGGCAGTCGCTGCGGTCCCGGTAATAACCATACCCCACATCATATCCACCATCGAGATAGAAAGCGACCAACCCTCAAGGGTCGCCATGTTGGTCATGTCGTAAGTAGCATAAGCTAACAACCCGAGCAGCATTCCATGTCGTGCCGCCGTCTGAGTGCTTCCGTCGTGGAGAGCCGGCCAGATCGCGAAGTAGACAATCCCAGCAATGTAACCGAGATAGAAAACAACAGCCGCCAACCAATTTGGATCCTCCCGGAGAAGATCGCCGAGTTCACCGTAATAGAAATCGGTAGCCACTGCGCCCAACCAAACAGCATCCATCACGCAGAAAGTGATTAGCGCGCCAAAATAAGCGCGAATCAACCTCACCATTTCGAACTCCCTGATTTCAGTCCAGTTTATGCCGCGCTGTTACTTGAATTTCAAAATCCACGCTGCCGTTCAAAGTATCCTCCTCGTCAGGCGCAACTTGGAACATAAAGGCATCCATGATCCTGTGCAGTGATCGGCGTTCTCCGTCGACAATCGCATTCACACCAACATTTAAGAAATAAGTCCCAGGCCCTAGGTTACAGCTAAACTCGTAAGCGAGAGAGATGGTAGCCCCACATGGATAGTCCGGTGCCCTGAGCTTCCTGTCGGACGAGGTGCGCCCACCGAGCTCGAGTCCCTGAAAAGTCTTGATGAACATGCCAAATCGTACAGCCTCGGCATTCCGTTCGAACGTAACGTCATATGCGAAAACATAGCGCCTACCACGAAGCAATACGTTCAGTGGCCGTCCCTCCAGGCTCTCGATACGGACGTTGTGGATCTGGGCGCCGTCGCGGACATATTCGACTTGGCTCTGGCTCTTCATCTCAGCGATGTTGTCCTCGAAGGCTTGTTCCACCGTGAAGTCGGCCCCTTTGATTTCGGCGCGAACCTGCTCCCGGTCTCCTCCATGGGCGTGGCTGAGTCGGCGATATTGTGCGATCACTCCCTTCGGCGCACCATCGGCGATAATCTCGCCCCGGTCGAGCAGGAGCGCACGATCGCAGAGCTGGGTAATCATACCAGCGGCGTGGCTGACGAAAAGAATGGTTGCACCTCGCTTCTGCATCTCTTCGATCCGAGAGAAACATTTCCGCTGAAACGCCTCATCGCCAACCGCTAGCGCCTCATCCACGATTAGAATGTCGGGATCGGCGCAGACCGCGACTGAGAAACCGAGGCGGACGAACATCCCACTGGAATAAGTAGCGACCGGACGGTCTAGGAATTCCTCCAGGCCTGAAAATTTTACGATCTCGTCGAACCGTTCGGCTACTTCAGCCTCCGTAAGACCGAGGATCGCAGCATTCATCACGATATTCTCGCGGCCAGTGAACACCGGGTTGAATCCGGCACCTAGTTCAAGTAACGCCGAGACCCGCCCCTCAACCGCAACCTCTCCCGTAGTCTGCGAAAGGAGCCCAGTGATAATCTGCAAAAGTGTAGACTTGCCGGATCCGTTCTCACCGACGATGCCGACGGTTTGGCGACGCGGCACAGTAAAGGAAACGTCGTACACGGCGGGAAACGGAGTGAAAAAATTACGATGACCCCGGAAAATCGCCTGTTTCAAGCGATCGATCGGCCTCCGGTAGATGTTGAAGACCTTAGAGACGTTCCTGATGTCGATCGCCGGCCTATCCTGCTCGCTGACTGGGATAGAATTTGTCATCCGCGTCACCTCACATCACGTCCGCGAAACCGGATCGGGTGCGCAAAAACCACCAAGACCCTAGCCAAAAGACCGTGAGAGCAACAAGACTATACCAGCCAAGTAAGCGCCAGTCCGGCAATTCACCCCAAAGTAGCACTGCACGTGACTGGTCCACGATAACTGTTAGTGGATTTAGCATCAGCCAGGGGCGCAATAGCTCAGGAAGCATATCCGACGGGAACAGAATCGTACTTCCGAACAGCAGAATCGTCATCAAAAATCCTAGCACCTGCCCGATGTCTCGAACGAAGACACCGAGCGAGGCGAAGATCATCGCGAGACCAAGAACGATCACCATAAACGGCGTCCAGACGATGGGAAGCAGGAGAGCCGTCGCAGGAATGGAAAAGCCGGCGATCAGGATCACCGTCATCAACACCAGGAGCGCCACGCCGGCCTGGACCATGTTGGCCAGCAGTATCGATAGCGGGAGCATTTCGAGAGGGAAAATCACGCGCTTCACGTAGTTTGGATTGTCCAGAATTACGGACTGGGCCCGCAACAATGTCTCGGACATGAAAACGTGAAGAACCAATCCCGAAAACAGCACGATGCCGTAGGGGATATCCGAGGCACCCGCGGTGTGTCCGAATCGAACCTCGAAGATGATGCCGAAGACGAAGGAGTAGATCAGGATCATCACCAGCGGGTTAATCAGTGACCAGACCACGCCGAGCATGGTGTTGGAGTACCGCATTAAAATCTCGTTGCGAACCAGGCCGCGCAGAATGAAACGATGAGCCGCAATGCTTTGCCCGAGCACGACCAGCGCGTTAGCGAGACCAACGCCCGCAGGGATTCGTTGCGCGTCTCGCATCCTCGGCTCCCTTTCACACGATCCGCGTCTGTTTTCCCTGACGCGGCTGGAAAGTCAAATCCTTAAGAGCGTCAAACCACGCCGTACTGTCGACACAGATCCTCGAAGCGCCTTCGTCCCGCGTCGTAGAACGCCACGTTGTCAGGTTGCGCCAGTTCGAGCGCTGCGCGTTCCTCGGGACCAATCCTTGGGCGATGTCCGGCCACATTGTCCACGCGCTCCGCGAGGCCCACACCGGTAACCGCCTCAAACAGTTTCAGTGTGTCTTCGTATGCTTCGGTTAGACCGACTATATCGAAACGTTCCAAAGGGATCGTGCCCAAGAATAAACGATAAATCTTAGCCATCCTAGGCAACGCGCAAAATGCGGCGAGGTCCAACCCCTCGTGCATCAACCTTCGAACCATCGAGTTCGCAGGATTGGGAAGGTCCCGCCACTGTCGATAATGCGAGGCGGCTCGTTCAGCGGGGTCGCGCAAAATGACGCAGAACACGGGTGTGTCCGGCAGAGTCACGTACTTGTCAGCAATGAAATGGCCGTGAACTACATCGTATCGTGAAATTAGATCATCGCCGAACGCCACCACTTCGCGTTTTGAGGCCACGCGCCGCACCTCATCCTCTGGCTCGTCAGCTAATGGCCGGTCACCGTAGTCCTCCAGGAACCGGTCTTCAAACCGGTCCTGCAGCGCGCGACCAAGACTAGTGCCAGCTGTCTTCGGAATATGCACCGAAACGATCACGAACCCTCAATCCGTGTTCAAGTCTGGCACCAAGGCGCGGGCCTCGGCCAAATAGTGTCGGTAGGCTTCTGGCGCCCGCCCGAACAGGTCGCGCCAGATTTCGTGAACCAAGGTCTCCTCCCCCTCACCCAGCAAATATTGGATCACCTGAAATTTTGGGCCATGAAAGTGCACAATCTTGGCATCAGGATTATGACCCCAATAAGGCTTCCAATTCCAATCTAAAGGCAAGCGATCCCACCTGTTTCGGTAAAAGTCGTTCAGGGCCGGCTGATCATAGGGTGCAGATCCCTTCAGCATCTCACGCGAACGAGCGATCAAATTGTCGTAGTCCTGACGCATGGCATCAAGATTCATCATCATCACACCAGAGTTGAAATAGCTCCAGTCCTGCGGGACGAACTCCGGCGCGGCCGCTAAGATGGAGGGGCTTATCGCTTCAACGTCAGGGTCCGTGACGAACATCACATCGCTATCGGAATAGAGGCAGAATTGGTCGTTGGGCTCGACTAGCGGCACTTCATATCGGAGATAAACCGCCAGCGCGATCCGATGGCGAAATCCAGGTCCATTGGGACGCGCGAGAATATCGGGAGCCAGGGGTGTTCGGCGCTTTACTATGGTCACGCCGCGCGACTGCATCCAGTCCAGAATCGGATGGTGACCGCCGTCATAGATCACGTGCGGATCGAGCGAAGTGCGTTGGACTGCGGATTCAACCGCAACCTTGATCGAGGACTCGTATCGGAAGACACCCTCCTCGTTAGCGCAGAAATACCATTTCATCAGTTTTACCCGGTGTAAAACGCCATCTCTTCAGTCTCATTCATCGATGATTCGCATTGGTTTTAACAGGACGGAGGTATCACGGCATGAAACTGCGTAGCAGCCGTGACAAACTGTGTTGCCGTCGGTGACACTGACTTGGGCCTTAGGAGAAGTTCAAATGAGCTATCGTATAGGTGTCGACATTGGCGGCACATTCACTGATTT
>PBMU01000061.1 GCA_002722775.1 Rhodospirillaceae bacterium | reverse complement strand
TGTGGTCCGGAAGGACGGCGTGCCACTGAAGGGTGGTTGGTTCTAGACCATATTTAGAAACTTCTAGGTTACACGTTTTTGGGATTGATGGCGGTCCTAGGTTCTCCGGGAGAGGTAACAATCTCGCCAGACGTGTCGGCGGAGTTACCCCGTGCCCGCCCCCGTAGCAGGCGAGAGATCGCGGCAAACTGTAAATTCTTCGATCCTTGGCAGGCGTCTCGCGAGCAATTAGGTCAAGATAGGTGCCTCTTCCGGTTGAAGTGGCTACCCGTGGTGAGAGGGAAGGGCCGCTGGGTGAACGTGGTTGAACTTCAACTCGTCCACAAATCGAAAGGCCATAACTCTTCGATCAGACGCCCAGCGCCGTCGGCCCTGGGCCCTTGTAGAAGTGATTGGTCATGTCAGTCATTATCTAGGCTATTGGTTGGAAGCAAGTTTTTTAACGTGGGATGGAATGTGGGGCGAGATTGATAATGATTACCTATCCCCCTTATAAACAACGCCTTAGAAGATAGAGTTGGCGGATGGGGTGGGATTCGAACCCACGAGACGCTCTCACGCCTGCCGGTTTTCAAGACCGGTGCCTTAAACCACTCGGCCACCCATCCTTGACGATACTGCGAACGGGTAACATTTCACTGGGTATGCGAAAACCATAATATTTTGGTCTTGGGCAGTCCAAAATAGTTTTTTGATTCTAAGTAGGAGAATCCGAAGTGAGATGCGTGAGTATCTCTTGCCCTAGGGATTCGAACCCAGAAGTTGATAGGAATTTTAAGCCTTCGCTAAAAATCGCTTTGGGTGCATGGGAGGCTGAACGTGCGCGTTTTACTAGTCTAGTTCCCGAAAACGCATGCTTTAAGTGTTTTTCAAAAGCGGTTTAGTGCTTCCAGCTATACGGGCCAAAAATGATCATTGCCTTCGACTTAATTGTAGTGACAGCGTAGCTAGGTCTTGCATCCAAAATAGTCTATCGTTAGCGGAAACGACATTGCATTTCATCGTTTTGAATTGGTGAGAATAAGCGTTTGTCCATCGGGTGGCTCTTTGCTCAAAAGATCCGATGGGCGAAATAACTTATCATTTGAATGGCAAATCTTGCGTGTCTTGTCCGTGTATGCAACAAGATCTAGGAATTTTTACGGAATGGGTCGTCGCATGAAATGGGTAACGACCGCGATAGTCGGAGGAATACTTTCGCTTTCGTCATTGGAGTTCGCCCAAGCCAAACAAGATTTTAATGTTTGGCTTTCGGAGTTGCGGGTTGATGCAAGAAAAAAGGGAATTTCAATTTCAACATTGGAGGCGGCTTTAAAGGGCGTTCAACCCATTTCACGTGTGATAGAACTCGATCGCAGGCAACCCGAGTTCACACTTACTTTCCGTCAATATATGGACCGGGTCGTTAACGAAAAGCGAGTGCGGACGGGCAGGAAGCGGTTGACGGAGCACCGAGCCCTGCTAGAAGAAATTTCACTAAAATACTCTGTCCAGCCAAGATTCATAATCGCATTGTGGGGTATCGAAACTGATTTTGGCAGGATTACTGGCGGTTTTCCCGTGATCCCGGCACTCGCCACCCTAGCTCACGATGGTAGACGAAGTGCTTTTTTCAGGAAAGAGCTGATATTGGCCCTGCAGATAGTTGACGAAGGTCACATCTCCGCAGAAGCAATGTTTGGATCTTGGGCGGGCGCAATGGGGCAAAATCAGTTTATGCCCTCGAGTTTTCATGCCTTTGCTGTTGACCATGATCGGGACGGTAACAAAGATATTTGGGGAACCCTACCTGACGTCTTTGCCTCGATTGCGAACTATTTAGCCCGGTCAGGATGGCGCATTGATCAAACTTGGGGGCGGCCCGTATTATTGCCCGATGGTTTTGATCGAAATCTTGTAGGACGAAAAATCCGAAAAAGATTAGCAGAATGGCAAACAATGGGGGTTCGCCAAATGAATGGTGCGGACCTTCCAAAGAGAAACCTACCGGCTTCTGTCCTGGCGCCTCAAAAAGGCCAGCTTTCACCTGGGTTTCTTGGTTATAACAATTACCGTGTATTGCTGAAATGGAACCGTTCTGACTATTTCGCGATCGCCGTAGGTACGTTAGCAGATAGAATGCGGTGACCTTGCCGCCGGAGAGGATGGGCGATGGGGCTTGTTGGGAAAAGTTTACTTTTAGTTGATCGTTGCAGCATACTTCTTCGTGTATTTCGGGCCAGCGTTTGCGTCGTGATTCTCATCATTGTGGCTGGTTGCGCGGAGACACGTTTCCTAACCAATACAGCCAAGGAATTTAGAGATCTCAGCGAGAAGGCTCGTGATAAAGGACATTATAAAGTAGGGACGCCATACCAAATCAAAGGCGTGTGGTATTATCCACGGGTGGATTTTAACTACGATGAAACCGGTGTTGCATCATGGTATGGACCGAAATTTCATAACAAATTAACCGCCAATGGTGAGGTCTTTGACCAAAACGAGATAAGTGCGGCACATCGCACCTTACCTATGCCAAGTATAGTGCGAGTTATAAATCTCGAAAACGGGCGAGCTCTGATTGTACGTGTCAATGACCGCGGACCATTTGCACACGGGCGGATTATAGACATGTCTCGAAGAGCTGCTCAGTTGCTCGGATTCGAACGAAAAGGCGTCGCGCGCGTCAGGGTCCAAATCCTACCTGAGGAAAGTCGAGCGGCCGCGGAAATGGCGCGTTCCGGAAGATCCAAATCTAAGGCCGCGGTTTTGAAAGCGCCGTCCCCACCAGCTGTACCCGTCAAATCGGTGGTGATAGAAACACTCAACCCAGTGCCGGGGGAATCTCAAAAACTTTTACCTCAAGTCGAGCGGCATTCTCGTAAAAAAGGAAGTCCTAGCGCCATAGAGCTCACGAGGCAGGGAAAAGGAACTCAGCTCCAGGATCGGGTCGTTCAACCAACGCGGCTTTTTGTCCAAGCGGCTTCATTCACCCAACGCGTAAATGCTAAACGTCTGAAATCCAAAATTTCTGATGTGGGGTTCGCCGATATATACACGACGACTCTTTCGGGTAAGTCGTATTATCGCGTTAGGATCGGCCCCCTTAATAACGTGAAGGATGCTGACCAGGTTCTTGCACAACTGATCGAACGTGGTTTTCCAGGTGCACGGATTGTTGTGGAATAGTGTGTTCGCCATCCCACTCCTATTGTTTGAGATACCTTCAATAAGCATCAAGGCAATGTTGTGATGCGATGTCCCATGCGGGAGATTGATTTGAAGATGCATAACACGATCCGTCAACTGCTCACAATTTGTGGCCTCTTTGGATGGCTGTCCTGTTTCAATGTTGCCCTCGCCGCGGAAACTACGGCGCGTGAGGCACTGATTATAGATTTCGATACAGGTGCCGTCCTATTTGAAAAAAATGCCGATGCGCCAATGCCGCCAGCGTCTATGAGCAAAATCATGACGGCTTATATGGCATTTGAACGACTAAAGGAGGGAACCCTGGCGCTCGACGATGAGATACCAATCAGTGAAAAAGCCTGGCGCAAGGGCGGTTCAAAAATGTTCGTTGAGGTGAACAGCCGAGTGAAGATCCAAGATATCTTGCGGGGAATTATTGTACAAAGCGGGAATGATGCTGCGATCGCGATTGCCGAGGCACTCGGGGGTACTGAAGAAGCATTTGCCGACGAAATGACACAAAAGGCTATAGCTCTCGGCATGCACGACAGCCGATTCCGCAACGCAACAGGCTGGCCCGATCCAGAACACCGGATGACAGCACGTGACCTCGCGACCCTGGCTATCGCCACGATCAGAAATTTTCCCGAATACTATCGGATTTATTCTGAGAAGACCTTCAAATTCAATAATATTAAGCAAGGTAATCGAAATCCGCTACTTTACAAGAATGTGGGTGCCGACGGACTAAAGACCGGGCACACCAATGCTGCGGGTTATGGTCTCACCGCGTCGGCTAAGCGTGGGGGCAGACGCCTTATACTCGTGATGAATGGTTTGAAAAGCGTCCGCGCGCGTACTCAGGAATCCGAGGCGCTTATCGAATGGGGTTTTCGCGAGTTTTCCAACTATAGATTGCTAAAAGCTACAGCGCCCGTAGAGCATGCCGCGGTTTGGCTCGGTGAAAAACCACGCGTGCCAATATCTCTTGAAAAAGATTTGCTTCTGACGCTCAAACGTGTGGATCGAAAGAAAATGGAAGTGATGGTTATTTTTCAGGAGCCGATAGCCGCCCCAATAAAAAAAGGACAGCGTCTAGCTACTTTACGGATCACTGCGCCTAGCATGAAACCGCTTGAACTACCTTTGTTTGCGAATATTGAAGTAGCACGTCTGGGGGTATTTGGCCGGATTTTCGCGGCCGTTTCCTATCTCCTCTGGGGGCCAGATGGTTGAAAAAAGCGCAACGCGCGGGCGTTTTGTAACGTTCGAAGGCGGTGAGGGGGTTGGCAAGTCCACGCAGGTACGCCGTTTGGCCCGTATTCTTGTGGAACGCGGATTGAGAGTTGTAACGACACGTGAACCCGGAGGATCGGAGGGAGGTGAACAAGTCCGTCAATTGCTTGTTAGGGGTGAACCTGGTCGCTGGGATGCGATTTCGGAAACCCTATTACTTCTTGCCGCACGCCGTGATCATTGGACCCGATTGATCGATCCGAATTTGCGGGAAGGGGCTTGGGTTATCTCCGACCGGTTCACGGATTCCACCCTCATTTATCAAGGGATTGGGCGAGGGGTCGATCGTTCAGTTCTAGACCAATTACACCATATTACTCTGGGGAAAGTGGCCCCCGATTTAACAATAGTACTTGATTTACCAGTCCATCAGGGATTGGGGAGAACGCGTGTAAGAAACCGCGGTTCTTCTATCGATGAGGATCGTTTCGAACGTATGGGCTTGGATTTTCATGAACGGTTACGAACGGGCTTTCGTGAATTGGCTGTCCATGAACCCGAGAGAATCAAAACCGTGGACGCGACCAATGACGCCGATACTGTCGCTAGTACTGTAATTTCAATTGTTAACGCACGGTTTCAAAGGGAACTGTCGTCGTGACTATTGCGGGTCTCCCCCTACCGCGAGAGACAAACGGAATACTAGGTCATCACACCTCAGAACGGATTCTATTGGACGCGTGGAATAGCGGACGTATGCCTCATGCTTGGTTATTCAGTGGGCCTCGAGGAATAGGAAAGGCAACAATGGCCTACCGATTTGCGCGGTTTGTGTTGGCATCTTGTGGAACCTACACCCGAGGAGCGGAACTGTTTCGGGACGACGCCAGAAAGGTGGCCAAAAGCTTAGATGTAGACCCATCTAGTCCAATTTCACTACAAGTTAAAAACGGTGGTCATCCTGATCTATTAACCATCGAACGTTCTATAAATCCGCAAACCAAACAACTACGTCGCGACATCGTCGTTCAGGACGTGAGAGCGCTCGAGAGGTTCTTGCGTTTAACGCCAGCGACTGGAGGCTGGCGGGTTGTCGTGATAGACAGCGCCGATGATATGAATAGGCATGCGGCAAATGCTGTATTAAAACTATTGGAAGAGCCCCCAAAACGTGTGCTTCTCATCCTCGTTAGTCATGTCCCCGGAAGCCTTCTACCAACCATTCGATCCAGATGTCGTAAACTTCATACGCCGGCTCTCAAGGATTCTGAGGTAGGTGAGTTACTGAATCGGTTCGCTGATGGAATCGATACTTACACTGCTTCCTCCGCGATCAGGTTGGCCGAAGGGAGCGTTGGCCGAGCTCTGGAAATAGTCGACAGTGGAGGTCCCGAAATTCTACGGCAGGCTGTGACCGTGATTTCTTCGACCGGAACCCTCAATCGTCAAAGGGTTCACAATGTGGCTGAGAACTGGGTTCGTCGTCGAAAGGGAGAGCCGGCGAACAATCTCCAAGAACGTTTGGAACTCCTGTTGTGGTGGATTGCCCAAGGCGTACGCCGAAGGGCGGCTGACCAATGGATTTCAGGGGAAACCGTCTCGGGGGAGGCTCCAGTGTTTGATGGATTAGTAGCACGCAACGGATTAGATGGCTGCTGCGCACGTATCGACGAGGCAGAAACCATAATAAGACGTGGCATAGGGCTGAACTTGGACCGCAAGCAGATCATTCTATCGGTCCTACGTGCCCTCGCCGGATAAAGACGTATCGTTGATCTCGCTTGAGTTTGAATCCCCAGCACGTTACGTGATGGCCTGCACAGGCAGGAAAGAAGCATGACCGGCTCCCGTTACTACATCACAACGCCGATCTATTACGTCAATGATGTGCCGCACATCGGCCATGCGTACACGACGCTCGCTTGCGATGCGATGGCCCGATTCATGAGGCTCGATGGCCACGAGGTGTTGTTTCTTACCGGCACCGATGAGCACGGTCAAAAGGTTGAGAAAGCGGCCGCAAAAGCGGGACTAGAGCCCCAAATTTTCACGGAACGTCTATCGAGGCTCTTTCGGGACTTGTTACCCTCTTTGAACGTCAGCAACGATGATTTCATCCGTACGACGGAGTTTCGACATATACAGTCGGTTCAAGAGGTTTGGCGCCGATTAGTTAAAAACGGAAATATATATCTTGGCCAGTATGCCGGTTGGTATTCTGTGCGAGATGAAGCCTATTTTTCAGAAAACGAACTAGTGGACGGCATGGCTCCGACGGGGGCTCCGGTCGAATGGGTGGAGGAACCTAGCTACTTCTTCAACTTATCCAAGTGGCAGGAACCACTGTTGAGATATTACGAGGAAAACCCTGATTTCATTGCGCCGCGAAGTCGGCGTAACGAGGTGGTGAGCTTTGTTTCAGGTGGTCTGCATGACCTTTCCGTCTCACGTACCAGTTTCAAATGGGGTGTACCGGTACCAAATGACGATGATCACATCATGTATGTTTGGCTGGACGCACTCACCAATTATATAACGGCCGCGGGCTTTCCGGATTGCGCCAGTGAGACCTATACCAAGTTTTGGCCAGCGAACTTGCATGTTGTGGGTAAAGATATTGTGCGCTTTCATGCTGTTTATTGGCCTGCGTTTCTTATGGCGGCTGACTTGCCATTACCGGAACGGGTGTTCGCTCATGGTTGGTGGACTAACGAAGGCAAGAAGATTTCGAAATCGCTGGGGAACGTGATCGACCCATTAGAATTAATTGAAACGTTTGGGCTCGATCAGGTTAGGTATTTTTTGCTGCGCGAGGTGCCTTTTGGCAATGATGGAGATTTCTCTCGGTCGGCGATGATCGGTCGGATGAATAACGACCTTGCTAATGATTTTGGTAATCTCTCACAGCGTGTTTTGGGCTTTGTCGCTAAAAACATGGGCGGTGTAATTCCCACTCCCGGGAACTTTACCAATGATGATGCGGCATTGCTAGACGCGGCAGAAAGGTTGCTTTCCAGACTGCGAGACGAATATCAAAGTCAGGCCTTCAACCGGGCTCTAGAAACCGTCTGGAATGTGGTTGGCGCGGCTAATCGTTATATAGATGAACAAGCGCCTTGGGCGCTTCGTAAAACTGACCCCGAAAGGATGTCGACTGTTCTCTATACATTAATGGAAACTATCCGTTATCTTGCAATCCTCATGCAGCCTATAGTGCCGACATCTGCAGGACGAATGCTCGATCAGTTGGGCGTAGGAATTGGCGCGCGTGATTTTCGCTGCTTGACGGAAGCACACCGGCTGTCACCCGGGATCAAGCTCACGAAACCTACTCCCGTATTCCCAAAATATACCGAAACGAAATAGCTTGTCCGCAAGACGAAAAGCATGAGAATAGTCGACTCACATTGCCATCTTGATTTGTGCCAATTCGACATCGACTTAGACGACGTTGTTGCGCGGGCCCGTGAAGCTGGTGTTTGCCGGATCGTGACTATTTGCAATAAAATCAGTGAGTTCGAGAAAGTATTGGCTATCACCGAACGCTTTGAAGAAGTGTACTGTTCGGTTGGAGTGCATCCCCATGACGCTAGTAGCGAAGGAGACGTCGCACTGGAGACGTTGGTGGAATTCACAAAACATCCCAAGGTTGTTGGAATTGGCGAAAGTGGTCTTGACTACTACTACAAAAACTCTCCAGTCGCCCTACAGAAGACAAGTTTTAGAACCCACATAGCGGCGTCGAGGGAGACCGGTTTACCTTTGATCGTGCACAGCCGTAACGCTGACTTAGACATGGCTGAAATATTGGAGGAAGGATATCGCGACGGTCCCTATTCGGGGGTGCTGCATTGCTTCACTGCTGGATCTGAATTGGCTCAGAGGGCTTTAGAAATAGGTTTTTATATCTCGCTTGCTGGTATAATAACCTTCAAGACCGCTGACGATTTGCGGAAGACGGTTCGTGGCGTACCCTTGGACCGCTTGTTAGTTGAGACAGACGCGCCGTTCCTTGCGCCCGTGCCGATGCGTGGTAAACGCAATGAACCGTCTTTTGTGCGGCATATTCATGCAAAATTGGCACTGTTGATGGGAATTGAGGAAGAAGAGTTTGCTCGATTGAGCACGAAAAATTTCCTTACCCTATTCTCTAAAGTTCCACCAATAACATGAAAATCACCGTGCTCGGCTGCGGCCCCTCAGTTGGGGTGCCGATGTTAGGGAACCGTTGGGGAAGCTGTGATCCGACTAACTCAAAAAACCGGCGTCGGCGATGCTCAATTCTCGTGGAAAACCAAGGCTTTACATTGTTGATTGATACTACGCCGGATTTACGTGAACAGCTTCTAGATGCCCAAGTTTCGCGCATCGACGCTGTCCTATTTACGCATGCCCACGCTGACCACACGCACGGTCTTGACGATCTAAGACCAATGTTTTGGTTATTGGATGAGCAGATTAACGTTTATGGCGATGCCAAGACGTTGGAGGAACTAGATAACCGCTTCGACTATATGTTTCGTAAGTCTCCGGATAGTCCGCCCTATTTTCGCTCCCCCTTGGTGGCCAACGAAATCGGTATGGAACCTTTCGAACTAGGGGGAATGAAAATTCAGCCAGTCCGCCAGGATCATGGCGTGAGTGGTGAGAGTCTTGGTTTTATTTTTAAAGGGCTTTTTGCTTATTCCACCGATGTGGCGTACATGAGCAACGTGGAACTTGAGCGGCTTTCGGGTATCGAGCTTTGGATAGTCGACTGTCTGCGCATTTCCTCATCTCGTGCACATTCGGTCCTTGGACGCACGCTTTCCTGGATAAAGGTTGTACAACCAAAACAGGCGTATCTTACACACATGTCCAGTGAAATTGACTATGATACGGTCATGGCACAGCTGCCTGACACTGTTCAACTTGCGTATGATGGTATGACACTGAGAATATAATTGCAGGGATTTTCACAATATGGAGGAATGGAGGGTGGGTGCTAAAATCCAGTGTTCCCGTATACGGAAAACAATATCCTAGCCAGGCTTGGTTGGATTGTCGAATTAAGTAATAACAGCCAATCCAGAAAAATACGGTGAAGAAGTCCAGTGTCGGTAAGATTATAAATCTAAATTCCGTTAGGTCGGAGAAGATCGGTTCGTTAGGCTTAGCTTTGAAAAGTTTCTGGCTCCTCCTTTCATTGGTGGGATTTCGCCCAACATAGATATAATTTCCCATAATATATATTATGCAATTATTTTAGTGGGTGTGCGGATACAAATCACTTCTCTCAACTGCTCTTCCCAAGGAATTATAAGAACTGACCTGGCCACCTATTCATTCGGACATGGTCTCAAACTCTGTGTCCAGCCTGAGCAAGATCACACAAAAGAGTACACACTTCTAGACTTAGAATCCGGGTGATAGGGAGAATGAGGTCTGTATCCAACTGAGGCACCTGTTCTAACGAAAAATCGTGCAAACAATCGTCGAAACAATTGAGAAACACTGCTTCGACACTAAGGCCAAATCCCGCAAATTTAGCAGATGATGCTCAGCATTGATGGACCGCCTTCAAACCAAACATGGAAGAGGTTCGTGCCATGGCCGCACCAAGTTTCGCAATCCGGGATATCCCAACATGGAGATAACGGGAAATGACAAATATCGAATGTGCATGAGAGCCACAGTTAAATCGAATACGGCCAGGTCGTTATAACGGCAAAGTTGACCTTCGATCATGCCACCGTTGTGGGGCAACTCTTTTTCGTTCAGAGCCAGAATTGATTTTCGCCGCTCATCGTCCAGATCAAACAGAATTCTCTTTGCCCAATTAGAAACCACTCCGTTCAGGTCACGCTCCCTGTCGGCCGCGGCCTTCTAAAGCATCGCTGCCGCGCGAGATCAGGAATGTATTGTTAATGTATGTCATAAGACCGTTAACGTTTGCGCGGTGATATTAATAAAACTCACTTAGTTTTAGAGGTTTGTAAGGTCAAATAAGTCTAATAATTTGGTGTTGATGGTGTAATTTTCCTTTCATTCTTACTTAACCCCTCTATTTCAATAGGCATTGACCGGTAAGCCGTTTCGGTTACGGTTTACGGTCCACAGGCAACAACGTTCAATGTCGAAGTATGGCCACAAAGTTCCCACCCGATCCCCACCTACCCGCGATTTCGCGTCTCCTAAGCGTCATGGAATCCTTGCGGGATCCGGATTGTGGGTGCCCGTGGGATCTTGAGCAGACCTTTGAAACCATCACACCCTATACGATAGAGGAAGCATACGAAGTTTCTGAAGCGATTAGCCAACAAGACATGCCCGCGCTGCGTGATGAGTTGGGCGATCTTCTACTCCAAGTGGTCTATCACGCCCAAATGGCCCGGGAGGCGGATAATTTCACGTTCGAGGATGTTGCGCACGGTATAACTGAGAAAATGATTCATAGACATCCGCACGTGTTCAGTTCTGACCAGGTGGAAAATACAAACGCCCAGACCATAGCCTGGGAAGACCAGAAAGCCGTTGAGAGGTCTCGGAAGGCGATCGCTGAAGGACGGGTAGAAAGCGCTCTCGATGGGGTGTGTCTGGCCTATCCTGCCTTAATGCGTGCCGTGAAACTGCAGAAACGTGCGGCAAGGGTCGACTTCGATTGGCCGAGTTTGACACCAGTGATCGACAAGATCGAGGAAGAATTGGGCGAGCTTCGCGCGGAACTTATTCCTGGATCCGGCGCAAGGGACCATGATCTGGTGGAAAACGAGATGGGGGATTTGTTGTTCGCCTGCGTCAATCTCGCGCGCCATTTGAATGTCGACCCCGAAACCGCGCTTCGACGAACCAACTACAAGTTCGAGACCAGATTTCGATCCGTGGAATACCTACTTCAAAACGAACTTGGGATCACTCCTGAAGATGCCACGCTCGACCAAATGGAGGAACGTTGGCAACGATCAAAGAATTAATGTATAAAAGTACATAAAATAATTGCATAATTGATATAAAAATTAAGTAATGTGTTTAATTCGCTCTATTATGTCTCCTTGGGAGACCATACTCCGCAAACCGATCCTCGGAGGCCTTAAAAATCATTGACGCCCGCCTTTCATCGGCGTAGCGAGCGGGCCCGATTACCGCGATTGGCGGGGAATGCAAATGGGAGGGAGGCATGGCGCCGCGGATCTTCATCGACGGTGAGGCTGGAACCACTGGGCTGCAGATTCGTGAGCGCTTGGTTCGTCGCCACGATGTGACGCTGATCAGACTCTCGGACGACGAGCGAAAGTCAACCGACGCAAGGTTGCATGCCTTGAATGAGTGCGATCTCGCGATCCTCTGCTTGCCAGACGATGCTGCGCGGGAGTCGGTCTCGCTGATTGTAAACGACCAGACCCGAGTGATCGACGCCTCTACTGCACACCGGACGGACCCAAACTGGGTCTACGGATTCCCGGAGATGACGGCGGGCCAGGAAGAGGCCGTGCGCGCGGCCACACGGGTATCGAACCCCGGCTGTTATCCAACTGCCGCAATCGCCCTGATCCGCCCACTCGTCGAGGCCGGGTTACTGCCTAAGGACTATCCCGTCACGGTGAATGCCATTTCAGGTTATTCAGGCGGCGGCAAGCCGCTGATCCGGCGGTTCGAGGGTCCCAACGGAGCGGATGAGCCAACGTTTTATGCTTATGGACTCGCACTTGCACACAAGCATCTGCCGGAGTTGCATCAACACACATTGCTTGACCATGCACCGCTCTTCGTCCCCTCTGTCGGGCGTTACTACAAGGGCATGCTGGTGCAGGTTCCGCTGCAGCTTTGGGCCCTGCCAGGCGCGCCCGGGCCGAACGAAGTGCAGGCGGTCCTGGCTGGCCATTATGATAGCCAAAGTTTCGTTAGCGTCTCCCCGCTCGACTCGATTGACCCAAAGACCGAACTTGATCCAGAGGCCGCCAACTCGACCAACGAGTTGCGTTTGCGCATTTTCGCGCATGCTGATACCGGCCATTGCCTGTTGACGGCAGTGCTAGATAACCTCGGCAAGGGCGCATCCGGCGCTGCGGTTCAGTCGATGAATTTGATGCTGGATCTAGAGCCACACGCCGGATTGGTCGACTATCCTCCGGCATATAGCTAACCTGCCAAATTAACCGCCTCTGCGCCAAAAAGCGCGGCGTAGAGGGTGCGCCAGCTCTCTTCGTCGGGCGCGCACAACAGGCCGCCAGTAAGCTCACCTGGATGATAGCTACGGCCGTCGAACCGTGCCTGGTAGCCGCCTGCCTCGGCGTGAATCAGGCAGCCGGGCGCGTGATCCCAAGGCATATTCTTCACGTAAAGCGAAAAGTGCGATTTATCCTCAACCAAGTGAATATACTCGTGGCCTGCGCAGCCAAGACTGTAGTAACGGCCGATCGTCTGTTTCGCGCGGGCTCGCACCTCCTCCTTCTGGGGACTATCAAGAAAACGGAGGTTGAGTGCGCCTTCCATCTCGGCGTTTGACGCCGGCGCGCGTGCGTTTAGACGCTCCCCGGTGTTCTCATGATATGATCGGGACCAGGCACCAGCTCCACGTTCGGCGCTGATCCAACGTTCGCCCAGTGGATCGAGGATCACACCGAGACGGGTCTCACCCTTTTGCACTAAGCCGACCATTACGCAGAAATGTCTACTACCCTTGGCAAAATTGCTGGTTCCATCGACCGGATCAATTATCCAGATTGGTGAATCGCCCTCGAAATGTTGAAATATTTCTGGATGATTGGACGCTGCTTCTTCTCCGATAACCTCAGAACCCGGTAGCAAATCCCGCAGCTTTAACGTGAGCCTGCGCTCAGATTCCAAATCGGCAATTGTTACAAGATCTTTTGGCCCGGTTTTCTCTCGTACCTCGTCCTCCTGCAGAGCCTGATAGCGTGGCATGATCTCGATCTCTGCGGTTTCCCGCATGAAGTCCGCGACGGGTTCCAACAAAGATCCATCGGCCATCTGACAACCTCGTGGCGTAATTATAAAAACGGGGCCGCGGCTGATGCCGCGGCCCCATCATGAGAATTATAAATGGCGGGACAGTGGCTAGAATCCCATATCACCCATGCCACCCATGCCACCCATGCCACCCATGCCACCCATGCCACCCATGCCACCCATGTCCGGCATGCCTCCTCCTGAAGGTTTATCTTCCGGTGCGTCGGCGACCATCGCTTCCGTGGTGACCAGTAAGCCGGCAATCGAACATGCGTCCTGCAAGGCGGTACGAACCACCTTAGTCGGATCCATGATACCGACTTTGATCATATCGACATAACGCCCAGATTGCGCGTCGAACCCTATCTTGGAGTCCTTTGCCTCCTGCAACTTGCCGACAACGATGGAGCCGTCCGCCCCAGCGTTCTCAGCAATCTGACGTACTGGTGCCTCGATCGCTCTGCGAACAATGTCGATACCAACTCTTTGATCCTCGTTACCCGGGGTCAATTTCTTCAACACTCGGCCTGCATACAATAACGCGGACCCACCACCTGGAACGATCCCTTCCTCGACCGCAGCTCGGGTAGCGTTCATCGCGTCATCAACACGGTCTTTGCGTTCCTTAACCTCGACTTCAGAGCCTCCACCGACTCGTATAACGGCTACACCACCAGCTAACTTAGCTAGTCGTTCCTGCAGCTTCTCGCGGTCATAGTCGGATGTAGTTTCTTCGATCTGCGCTCGGATCTGATTGCACCGCGCCTGAATGTTCTTCTTTTTCCCGGCCCCATCGACGATAGTGCTTTCGTCTTTGGTAATAGATACCCGCTTGGCCGTCCCGAGCATATCGAGGCTGACCGTTTCGAGTTGGATTCCAAGATCCTCCGAAATCATCTGGGCATTAGTAAGGATCGCTATATCTTCAAGCATCGCTTTGCGCCGATCACCGAAGCCTGGCGCCTTCACGGCTGCGACCTTTAGGCCCCCACGTAGTTTATTGACCACGAGGGTCGCCAGAGCTTCACCTTCCACGTCTTCGGCAATGATTAGAAGTGGACGGCTTGCCTTCGCTGTCGCCTCCAAGATAGGCAGCATGGGCTGCAAATTCGACAGCTTCTTTTCGTGAATCAATATGTAGGGGTTCTCGATCTCGCAGATCATCTTTTCAGGATTAGTTATGAAATACGGCGAGAGATAGCCGCGATCGAACTGCATACCTTCGACGACGTCAAGCTCGGTGGCAAGCGACTTAGCTTCCTCGACAGTGATCACGCCCTCATTGCCGACCCTTTCCATAGCTTGTGCGATCATGTTGCCAATTTCGCTTTCACCATTGGCGGAAATTTTTCCGACCTGAGAAATTTCACCAGAGCTACGAATCTTTTTGGACTGCTTCTGGACATCCGCGGCGATTGCGACCGCCGCCATGTCAATGCCTCGCTTAAGGTCCATAGGGTTCATTCCCGCCGCGACCGCCTTCACGCCACCTCGCACAATAGATTGCGCCAATACAGTAGCTGTTGTGGTACCATCCCCTGCGACGTCGGAGGTCTTCGAAGCGACCTCTCGCAACATTTGTGCACCCATATTCTCAAACTTGTCGGAAAGTTCAATTTCCTTCGCGACGGAAACGCCGTCTTTGGTGACCCTGGGGGCACCGAATGATTTATCGAGCACCACGTTGCGCCCCTTGGGACCAAGGGTCACTTTGACGGCGTCCACAAGAGTGTCGACTCCCCTCAACAGCCTGTCACGCGCATCCGTATTGAATTTAACTTCCTTGGCAGCCATTGCCGAAACTCCTTACATTGTTTGTGTGGATTTGCGACTTGTTCAAATCCCGTTCGGGCGCGTTGTTCAGTTAAGAACACCCATAACGTCTGATTCTCGCATGATCAGCAGTTCCTTGCCGTCTATCTTCACTTCGGTCCCCGACCACTTTCCATAAAGTATAATGTCGCCTTTTTTCACGCTAAGGGGGATAACATTTCCATCTGAACCGGTTGCGCCGGGTCCAACCGACACAATTTTGCCTTGCATAGGTTTTTCTTTGGCTGTGTCAGGTATTATGATGCCGCCGGCGGTTTTCGATTCGCTATCGAGTGATTCGACCACGATGCGATCGTGCAGAGGGCGGAAAGCCATGGGACACTCCTAACTTAGACTTTGTGTTTTGCGAAATGGCTTGTTAGCACTCTCGGAGAGAGAGTGCCATACCTTTCGAAACGGGTTTTGGTTGATCTTCAGTGAATCGTAACCACAGACTGTTTTGTAAACCGGTCGTCAAAGCGTCCGGCGTCAGCCGGTGTCAGGGCAACTGTTACGTATAATATGTCCCCTTGTATTTCTTGATCCAAGACCCGTCCATGGCGATGTAGCCATGCGATAACTGCCCCATCACTGGGGGCGAGTGCATATTTCTTGGTCAAGTCAGTTTTTCCTAATACCTCATCAATCCGCTCGATGAATCTCTGGCAACCCTCTCCCGTTAAAGCCGAAATTGGCACTTGATCTTGGTTGGCTCGTTGGAACAAAGCGGACCGATGATCGATGGGCAAAAGATCAATCTTGTTCCACGCCTCGATCAGGCGCGTATTCTCCGGAGTTCCGACTACACCGAGTTCGTAAAGAACTGCCTCGACATCATTCTTTTGGTATTCCGTCTCAGGATGACTGATGTCACGCACGTGGATAATTAAGTCGGCTTCGAGCACCTCCTCCAATGTGGCCTTGAATGCGGCAACTAAATGGGTCGGGAGTTCGGAGATGAAACCTACTGTATCGGAAAGGATGATTGAACGCCCAGAGGGTAGGTTTTTACGACGCATCCTAGGATCTAAAGTTGCGAACAACATGTTTTTCGCGAGTACTGATGATTTAGTCAATGTGTTAAAAAAACTTGATTTTCCAGCATTTGTATAACCAACGAATGCGACGATCGGATAAGGAACCCTGCGCCTGGCCACACGATGTAGCGACCGGGTTTTGGTTACCTTTTCGAGATCGCGTTTCAACAGCATAATTCGGTCATCGATCTGGCGACGGTCGAGCTCTATTTGGCTTTCGCCGGGTCCCCCTAGAAATCCGGCACCTCCCCTTTGGCGTTCTAGGTGTGTCCATGAATGAACCAAGCGGCTACGTTGGAAACTTAAAGCGGCAAGTTCGACTTGAAGTCGGCCCTCGTATGTCCGAGCCCGCGCGCCGAAAATTTCTAAGATCAAGGCCGTCCGATCAATAACCTTTGAATGCCATGCCCGCTCCAGATTGCGTTGCTGAATCGGCGTAAGTGATCCGCCGATAATTACAACTTCGACGTTCAGAGTTTCGACTATCTCTTTGAAGCGTTCGACGGCTCCAACGCCTAATAGCGTGGATGGCCGTGGAGTTTTTATCCGGACAACCTCGGCATACTGGACCGATAATTTAATAGCCTCGGTCAGACCAATGGTCTCGTGCAGACGGTTATGTGCATTACGTCGGGGAATGTCGCTCTGGCCCAGGCTATCAAAGCCGCAAACTTCAGGTGCTAGGACAGCAGAGCGACCGGTCACCTTGCTCGGCAGCGCTGCGTCAATTTCTGATCCAGCTTTTGATCGCCGGGACACGTCAATCCGTATCCCCGTTTTCATCTTCCAACTGGACCGGTTGAGCCGGCATGATAGTCGAGATCGCGTGCTTGTATACCAGTTGGGCATGCGAATCTCGTTTTAAGAGCAGGGAGAAATTGTCGAACCAGGTCACGATACCTTGTAGTTTGACACCGTTTATAAGGAAGACAGTTACTGCCGTTTTATTTTTGCGAATGTTGTTCAGGAATACTTCCTGCACATTCTGAGCCTTTTCATTCGCCATGGCATAAGCCTCTTGTTTTTTTGCACGGTACCGCGCATTTACCACGATTTGTGGCGTTTTAACTCCCCCAACCACTTTTACCTGCCGAATATAGCAATGCTGGGTTATTCAAGCATGCCCACAACCCATGAATACGTCGATTAAATTAGAACAAGAATCAACTACTGCGCGGGGCGGCCAATCGACGAGGTCTTGAGCAGTGACCGAACCTCCTTCGACTAATATTGGTATGCAAGCCGTTTTATGCGCACATTCGAGGTCGGAAACCGAGTCACCAACAAACCATACTTTTTCTCCAGCCCTAATTCCTGTCCCTGCAAGTGCAAGGTGTACTGGATCCGGCGCCGGTTTGTCGCGCACCGCATCAGTTGCACCGACGATGTTTCGGAACTTTTCGGCCCAACCCAGTCGTTCGGCTTCTGCTCTTAGATATTGGCCAGTTTTGTTGGAGACCAAAGCGATTTGTACATATTCCTTGGATAACACGTTCAACAAGTCCTCCGCACCTGGCAAAGGACGGACCTCGTCCACATGATACTCTTCGAAACGTTCGTAGAAGAATGTCATGGCCGCTTCCCAATTATTACCAAAAAGTTCTGGGAATGCATCTCGAGCGGATGCGGTAGTACGGGCGCGGACTTCCTCTTTTGACCAAACGGGTAGGCAAAACCGGGAAAATGTAGCATTGAGCGACCGTTCGATAGCTCCCCAATTGTCCGCAAGTGTACCGTCCCAGTCAAAGATTACTGCCTCTGGTCGCGTAAGCTGTTTGCTAGCCACTATGCTCACTTGCTGATTCTCGCGCTGGCGTCCGGGCATTGGAACAAGGGGGATCGATTGATTTACTTACCAACACTTGTGGCGCAGAACTAGAAGAAGTCAAGGCGGACAGCGAATAGTTTTTCGACGTTTTTGACAGACTCATAGGTAGCAAATAGAATCACTGTGTCTTGAGCATTGATCACAGTGTCGCCACGCGGGACTATCACTTTTTCATCCCGTATGATCGCACCAATAATCACCCCGATAGGAAGTCGGGCCTCTCGCAAAGGCGAACCAACCAAAGACGAAGTTTCCAAAGCTTCTGCCTCAATCACCTCACCAAAATCTTCTCGTACAGAATAAATCCCTCGAATTCGCCCGCGACGCACATGTTGCAGGATCGAGGAAACGGTTATAACCCTCGGGTCTACTACAGCGTCAATGCCAAGAGCCGTGATCATTTGAGCATAAGTAGGTTTATTGATTAGTGCGATAGATCGCTTTGCACCCGCTCGTTTAGCCAACAGTGAACTTATAATATTGACCTCGTCGTCGTTTGAAACTGCAACGAAGGTTTCCGTCTCCGAGACATTGGCCTCTTCCAATATTTCCAGGTCCAAAACATTTCCATTCAGAACCATAGTGTGATTAAGAGTTTGCGCGACGTACTTCGCCCGATCTTTGTTAAATTCAATAACCTTAGCCCGCACTCCTGCATGGTCCTCTTCGATTTCCTCGGCAAGTGTGAGGCCAATATTTCCGCCACCTGCTACGATGACGCTGCGCCCTTCTTCCTCCTCGTGGCCAAAGGATGCCATCGCGCGGCCCAGGTGATCTGTATCGCAGACAAAATAGACATCATCTCCCGCCAGCATCTGATCATTTGACTTGGGTACAATCCCCTTGTCGTTCCGGATAATCCCGACAATAACAATGTTGAGATCGGGGAATAGTTG
>PBMU01000060.1 GCA_002722775.1 Rhodospirillaceae bacterium | reverse complement strand
TGCCCTACCACTGCGATGTGGGTTTATCGACTGGGGCCAGAGAAAGCGAAGCGAATGCTTTTTACGGGGGACACGGTCTCTGGGCGCGAAGCTGAGAGTATGGGTCTTATCCTGAAAGCGGTACCGGATGACCATCTCGATAAAGAGATTGAGGCTATGGTAGAACGCATGGCTAGTGTGCCCATAAACCAACTCGCCATGCAGAAGATGGTAATCAATCAGTCAATCGAAGCAACGGGCCTGATGCAAACTCAGCGTCTAGCAACGTTATTCGACGGCATCACCCGACATTCGCCCGAAGGTATCGCGTTTAAAAATCGGGTGGAAACTGTTGGGTGGCGACAGGCGACACAAGAGCGTGACAACGGTACCTATGACTGGACCGAAAATCGCTCAATCAATAAGGCGGATTGATCCATATCACCATTATTGGGTTGATATACACTCGTCAATTTCGATCCACCTACCAGAGTACAATCGCCCACTAAAACTAGACGCTTCGGTTTCTGAAACTGCCTATCCTTTCCCCATAGAGAAAATCCCCTGTTTGCTGAATTCCGGAAACGGGGGCTGGAACACGCTGGCTATATGGCAAAATTTGCTCATTTGACCGCCGAATTTGTAAATAAGTGAAGCTTTTCTTGAATTTCCCTTAAAATCACCGCCGATAGGTTGTGTGGAGTTTCATCGGGTTCCGTCAAGAATCTAGCAAGAATTTACACAACTGCCGCGTTTGGTTTTGAGCACATTCACTTCAGAAGGAGCCCGCCATCGACCACCAAATCAATCCCGGTGATGTAGGACGCGCCTTCGGATAGAAGGAAAACGGCGGCAGAGGCGAGTTCGTCGGGTTCTGCGATACGGCCAAGGGGGACGGTCCGGGCGATCTCGGCGCGTTTTTCGGGTATGCCCCAACGCGCCTGAAGCGGTGTCATGGTCAGGCCTGGATAGATTGCGTTTGATCGGATGTTGTAGGATGCAAGTTGCGACGCGAGAGATCGTGACAGCGCCCCTACCCCCGCCTTGGCGGTTGAATATGCGTCCTGGGGAACAGGATCGCCACGTAGGCATTGGGTCGTGGAGAAATGGACCATCGTGCCGCCGCCCGTCCGCCTCATATGTGGTACCGCTGCACGCGCTGTGTGGACCATGGATTTCAGATTGATCTCAAAGATCTCGTCCCATACATCGAGATCAATTTCGAGCAATGAGGCGTCGCGGTCGAACCAGAGGACACCGGCAACGTTAGCGAGATGGTCGATGCTCCCGAAGCGAGCGGCGCCCTCGTCAATGACTGCCGTCACAAAGGCCTGGTCGGTGAGATCGCCTTGAGCATAGAGGCGCTGTTCGGGCAACCCGGCAAGATCACCAGGTTCCTCCTTCAGGTCGATCATCACAACCGATCCACCGGCTTTTAGGATCATATTTGCTATCCGTTGGCCTATGCCACCTCCGGCTCCGGTAATAACCGCCACGCGGCTCGAAAAATCAAATGCAATCATATCGTTATCCGTTTGAGGGTTTGTCGCACGAGATTAGTCCCTTCGGGTGCAAGAATAAGTCAGTTTCAATGGGCTTATGCGTCCGTCTACGGCTATCGTTACGACATCTGATGTATCTAAGGGAAAATATGATCTCAAGAGGAGTGAACGACCATGCCAGAGTTGAAGTTGGCCGACGTGGAGCGCGCCAGATGTGCTATTTTAGGGACCTCAATCGAGACGCCGCTAATCCCGTCGCCCCACCTCACCGAAGTCACGGGAACCGAAGTTCTCCTCAAGCTAGAACTTGCGCAACCCATCGGCGCCTTTAAGTTGCGTGGGGCGGCGAACGCAATTTTCAATCTTCCCGAGCATGTCACTGGTGTGACATGTTGTTCGACCGGAAACCATGGGCGTGCCGTGGCATATGCGGCCAAGGCCCTGGGATTGCGCGCCGTGATCTGCATGTCCTCGCTCGTGCCGAGGACTAAGGTCGAGGGAATAAAGGCACTAAACGCCGAGGTTCGCATCGTTGGGGCCTCCCAGGATGACGCTCAGGCTGAATGTGACCGGTTAGTTCAGGAAGATGGTTTGGTCGATATTTCTCCGTTTGACGACCCTCACGTTATTGCCGGGCAAGGGACCATCGCGCTCGAATTATTGGATATACGTCCAGATCTCGAGACTGTGTTGATCCCGCTTTCGGGTGGCGGGTTGGCCGGAGGGATTGCACTTGCCGCCAAGGCCAGGAAACCCAGGATCCGCTTGATCGGGATCACTATGGACCGCGGGGCGGCGATGCATGAGTCGATCCGAGCTGGCTCTCCGGTAGACGTGACCGAGGTGCCGAGCCTGGCAGATTCGTTGGGAGGTGGGA
Organism: Rhodospirillaceae bacterium; assembly: GCA_002722775.1. Lineage (GTDB taxonomy): Bacteria > Pseudomonadota > Alphaproteobacteria > Thalassobaculales > Thalassobaculaceae. The sequence continues at coordinate 16,709 of PBMU01000060.1, read as the reverse complement.
TTGGGCATAACAATCAATATTCCCTCGACCTTTGCAGCCGGCTAATCGACGAGTTGGTCCTAGTAAGTGAGGAGGAAATCTATCGCGCGATCCAGACGATGTATTACGAGGACCGAATAGTCTGCGAGGGTGGTAGCGCTGTGGGGGTCGCGGCATTGAAATCGAGCAAGCTTGCACTGCTATCAGGTCCCATCGCCTTAATTGTCACCGGACGAAATATCGATATGACCATTCATGGCGATATCGTTCAGGGTCGCGATGTTGTTTTGGGTGATTACGTTGTCCAGGGCCAATCGTATCAAGCTTGAAATCCAGATTTTCACGGAATGCTATCTCTCCAAACTGCTAATCTCGATTTCCAAAGTCTTCCGGACTGGGCAGCAGTCTCGGTTGTGACCCGATGCGACACTGCATGAATGACCGTTTGAGCTTTTCTCAACCAACCAAGTGATCCCAGCTAATCTAGAGAATGTATACTGGGGCAAGCGAACCGACTTGGTGTTAAGGTGCGGGCATAGTTAGAGGGACAACGCGAGGAGGCGCAAGTCAGTCAGCGCTAACGACCTCGCCGTTTGCCAAGCAACGCTTGCGCGAAGAATGTCTTTAACCTTGGTTGGAGGTTTCTGCCAAAGCGTAGAGCCGGGGTGAGAAGAAAGGGATCGACCTGAATAGGTTAAACGCTATTGGCCGAAGGTTTCGGTTTGCTGCTGGTCTTGTTCAACAGGTGGAATATTGCCCGTTGCTTTTAAGAGAAAACGCAGGAACCCAGGTGTCAGGGCGGTCAGTGGATTGACCATCACATTTGGTTTATCGCGTTGACCCGTTATCAGATATTCGGTCGCTAAGAGCCCTTCATTCTTGCCACCAGTAATGAACTTACCAAGAAATGGTATCTGAAGTTTGTCTGATATCTGATTGACCAACTGGTTGAGCCTATATGCCGGCACGATCATCCCACCGACATTGACCAGTTGTTTGGTTGCGTCGATTTCGCCTTGTTTAGAATTGCTGAGCGAGTCGGCGACGGCCGGTTTTATGGGTAGGTCGATCTCACCCTGTATAGAAATGCCAAGTGAATTGCCGAAAGCTAGTGCGTCGACGATCTCGGCTTTGCCCTCTGATAAGTTGATCTCTGCGTTGAGTGTTTTGAAACGGATGCCTTTTCCTTGTACTAAGTCCACCAGTCCAGGCAGGAACGCCGCATTTAATAATTGAGCCAAGACCGGTGCGTTACTAAGGCCGAACTCATCCACCGTTAGCTCGATCTTTGTCTTTTTTGTTAGACCCGCACCTGTTGTGACAGCGGTCGCGTTGAGTCTGCCTCCATTGATCGTCCCCAACATGCCGAAACCGCCCAAAACCTGTTCTGCGTCATCGGTACCAATTTCGAATCGGCTCGTTCCATCCTGGGCTTCGTATTGGCCCCAAATTGGTTCTTCGCCAATCTTTCCCTCATCCAGTTTGACGTCGAAGTGAGATCCGTTGTGACTAAATGTAATCTTCGCCTTTCGAATCGGCGGAAGAACATCTAACTGGAGTTCTTCAAACTGCGCGGTTCCCTGAAACTCAAAACTCGGCCCGGGTTCTGATAGGCCGTCATGATCTCTGTCCAACAAGCGGCGCACATCGAGTCTGGGGCCTTCGAGTTTCGCGCTATAGGAATTATCGCCCTTTCGGTCGATCACCCCGCTGATTTCGCTGTCTTCCAAATTCAGCCGACGGAGTATTATCCGCGATAGATTCCCCGTCGATTGGTCGAACTCAGCGGTCAGGTCTGCTTTTATTGGTTCTTCGCCAATCTTTCCCTCTTCCAGTTTGACGTCGAGGTGAGATCCGTTGTGACTAAATGTCATCTTCGCCTTTCGAATCGGCGGAAGGATACCGAACTTGAACTCATCACAATTTGCGGATCCCTCAAACGTAAAATCCGTCCCGGGTGGGACAGTGCCTTCATTATCTTTGTCCAATAAGCAGACCACGTTGAGCCGGGGGCCGTCGAGCTCCATCTGATAGGAGTTCTCGCTCTTGGGGACGATCACTCCATCTATTTTGCTGTCGCCCAGCTTCAGTTGACGGAGGTGTATCCGTGACAGATATCCGGTCAACGGATCGAACATTGTGGTCAGGTCTGCTTTTATTGATTCTTCGCCTATCTTACCCTCATCCAGTTGGATATAGGCGAGCAGAGATCCGTTGTGTTTAATTGTCATCTCTCCTTGCCTGATCGGGGGCAGAATACCGATCAGGATCTCATCGAACCGCCCTGTTACCGTAAAAACGGGCCCGGGTTGGGGTGGCGTTCCATAATTTTTGAGCATGAAGCGCGTTAAGTCGAGCCGGGGGCCTTCGAGCTCTGCGTGAAAGGAGTTATCACCCTTGAGAACGATCACTCCTTTTATTTCACTTTCTTTAAGGCGCAGCCGATCCAGGATTATTCGCGAGAGGTTTCCGGTCGATGGGTCGAACTCGGCTCTCAGGTCCGCTCCCAGGCCGGCCGCTACGATGCTGGCCGAAGGTGGGGCGGTGACACGCTCGTGCTTGAGACCCAAATCCAAACGGATTAGTCCGGCGGCTCCAATAGGCTTTAGCCATCTCATGGCGGGGATGGATATCGCGGCATTCGCGAGGTCAATGACTGCGGATACCTTGGAAACCCCGTCGGCGTATTTGACTATGTCTGCTTCGATCTCGACGTTACCCTCGGCACCGATGGACTTTGGAACCTTGAGAGCTTTAATAGCTGTCAATTTGATCTGTCCTTGGATTTTCTTGCGACTGCGGATTTGGGAGGCGCTGTCGAAGATCTCCTCCAAATCTAACGTTGCTGACGTCCCACCCAATAGGCCGGTTCCGGAGACGCGCATTGCTTTGCGATTTAGATCGAGGGTCAGGCGGCCCCCAGAGAGTGATTGCTTAAAAACGAGGTTGGCTAGGCTGACGTTATCGAGATTGGCGGAGACGTCAATTTCGATATCGTCTAATTTTAGGGAACGGGTCATAGGGAAAGTCAGTCTTATGCGGCTTTCCGAAGAGCCGTCGATTGCAGTGGGGTCGAGATCTATTCGGCTAACCAAACTTAGAGATTCATGATTAAGTAACCTTAATGCGGTCTTGAGCGGTCCGCGCGCTATCAAGTCTATTTCCGCTTTCTCCACGTTAGTGTCCAGATCAAAAAAGCGGACCTTCGTGTCGTGGAACACTAAATCATCGACCTTGGAAGAGTTGATGATTATGTCGAACTGATCGTCGGTAAATTTTGCGCGACCGGACGTTCCGGTGGCTGGGCGCAGTGGGCGGAGAAAGTGTGTCGTGACACCTGAAAAGTCGATCTCTCCACTGAGAGAAGACAAGGAAAAACCTGACCAAGACTTCTTTCCGGAGATCGATCCGGTCGCTTCCATGTGTGCGGATTCGGCGATCCCATGCTCTAAGTTCTTTAGTATCCAATTCCTCGCGAGATCCCCGACACCCGCAGGCCAGTAGGTGTGGAGGTGATCGACCGGAACGTTTTGGGTTCTCGCTGAAATCGTGACCTCGGGCTCATCAAAAATTCCCCGCATGGCCACAGACCCCGTCGCGACGACCTTGTCTTTAACTATCTGTATGGGAGTGATATCCAACTTTTCTTGGTCGGCGTCGTAGAGAGCTCGGGCGCTCAAAGTGTCGAAAACGATCGCCGAGGTGATAAGGCCGGGCGCTTGCAGGGTCCCCTTGGTTACCGAAATCGACATCGAAGTAAGCAATAGACGCGCAGGGTGCTGGATCGAAAAATCGATTTTAGCCCCAGCATCGATGACACCGGTTAGTGCCGTGTTGGCGTGTGCTTTGGTCAGCACACCGTTCAATGTTGAGCCGGGAAGGCCTGCGACTGATGCTGTTCCCGTGATCCGTTGATCCTTGTCGTCATAGAATAGATTGGTGGTGAGTTGGGTCGGATGACCGGAAATCACCGCCTGAGCAGTGCCATCCACGCGTAGATTTCCGCTGTCTCGGGTCAGGGTTGCGTCGAGTTTTTGCAAGCCCATAACGCCCAGTGGCAAGGGTTTGGTGAAAGTCAGCGTGCCATCAATAATCTCAACTAGGTCGAGATGTTTAATGCGACTGCTGTGGGTGGGTGGAGCGAGGTAATCCGACAAGGCTTTGGAAAATGTATCAAAACTCTCCATCGCAGCGAAACGCGGGCCAAGTTGTACATCTGGATGTTCGAGGGTTATTCGCACTGGAGCCACTAGCCCGTCGGCGAGCGTTGTCGCTGACAAGCGGACATGGATGGAAGGTGCACTTACGACAAATGCATCATCTTTACTGCGCAGTACCACGTCGTTGACCGTAACATCAAAAACGCGATCCCAACCACCCCAGCTCAACACTGGTTCGCCGATCTCAACGGTCATGCCTGCATCGTTCGGGGTAAGAGACTTTGCTAGAAACTCCCGCGCAAAATCCAACGAAACGGGTCCTGTTGTGAGCCGCCAACCGAGAGCCAGGACCGTCAACATGATCCCGGCGAACAGGACGCCGACAATTTTCATAGTGAGAATAGTGTTATTGCGCAGCACGTCATGTTTCCATGTAGCTCGTGAAATCGGTTAGCACAAGGTGGGCCTGTCTGCGATAGTCCGTTCGAACTAAATTCAGGTTTCGGCTGCTTGCTGACTTGGCGCCCAATACACGCCACCCCAGGCTGGGGCGTGGTTCGAAACCGCTGGGGGTTAGACGTGTTTGTCGAGAATGCAAGAACGGTTCCGCTTGTTAGAAACGTCGCGTTGGCTGACGTTGGATTGGAGCGTTGGAACGAGGGCGTTTTACTAATGAATGACAAAAGGCTTGCCGATGCTGCGGCGGACATCGGGGCAGGTGGGACCGGAAGTAAATTCTTACGTGGTCTATTCTCGGCAAGCCCCTATCTCACTCGGCTGGCTTTACGTGACCAGGCGATCGCGACCCAGATACTTACCGAGGGCCCGGATGGCGTGCTTGTCGAGGTGATGACACGCCTTTTGGCTCTTGAGCCTACTGAACTGCGGACGTCACACCTGATGACGTTGCTTAGGGTCGCTAAGCGGCATGCGGCCCTTGCCATCGGCTTGGCTGATGTCATGGGCGTCTGGGATCTGGAACGCGTTGTTCAAGGGTTGAGCGATTTGGCCGATCAGGCAATCGAACTTTCATGGCGGCACGCTCTCGCGGACTCTGCGAGACTCGGAAAACTGCCCATCGACAACATCTCTAATCCCCTGACGGGGTCGGGCCTGATTTGCTTAGCTATGGGCAAGCTTGGCGCACGAGAGCTTAATTACTCTAGTGATATTGATCTCGTCGTCTTCTACGACGACGAACATCCGAAATATCAAGAGATGGGCGAACTACAGCTGGCTTTCGTTCAGGCCACCCAGCTAGTTGTGAAGTTGCTGGAAGAGCGCACTCCCGACGGATACGTTTTTCGAACAGATCTGCGCTTACGCCCTGATGCGAGCGCAACGCCAGTTGCCGTGTCGACAAGCGCGGCGGAGATTTACTACGAGAGCTTTGGCCAGAACTGGGAGCGAGCCGCGTTTATCCGTGCTCGGGCGGTAGGCGGAGACCAGGAAGCGGCGCGAAAGTTTCTCGAACGCTTGCGTGCTTTTGTTTGGCGCCGTCACCTAGATTTCGCGGCGATCCAGGATGTGCGCTCAATCAAGCGCCAGATCGTCGCCCACAAGGGTGGGGGGGAGATTGCGGTCGAGGGTCATAACCTAAAACTCGGTCGTGGTGGGATCCGAGAGATCGAGTTCTTCGTGCAAACCCAGCAACTAATTTGGGGTGGACGTGACGCAAACCTGCGTCAAACCCGCACGGTCGATGCCATGGAAGCGTTAGTTCAGGCTGGTCGCATTAAACCTCATGTTGCCGAAGTGCTTCTTAAAGCATATCGCTACCTGCGACACCTTGAGCATCGCATACAGATGATTAACGATTCTCAAACCCACGAGTTGCCCGAGAACCTCGACGAGCTTCAGTCCTTGGCGGCATTCCTTGGAATGGAAAGCGCGGAAGACCTGCGTCACGAGTTACTTAACAACTTGCTTACCGTTGCTAGTCACTATGGTGATTTATTCCAAGAGGATGCTCCGTTGACGGCTAGCGGTCTCGCTGATGGGAGCCTTGTTTTCACCGGTGTTGAAAATGATCCGGAAACGCTGGTGACCCTTGAAAGACTTGGTTATCGAGAGACGGTGATGGTGAGTATGCAAATCCGTTCTTGGCATCATGGTCGGTATCGTGCGACTAGATCCGAGAGATCCCGCCAGCTGTTGACGGAGATGGTACCAGCGTTGCTTCGGGCTCTTTCTAAGACCGCGCAGCCGGACGAAGCCTTCCGACGTTTCGACCGATTCTTAGAGGCGTTGCCAGCGGGCGTGCAGTTGTTTTCTCTGATCCTCGCCAATCCAACTCTGCTAGATATTATTGCCGATATAATGGGAATGGCACCCTCGCTGGCGGACAATATCGGACTTAATCCAGCTCTATTTGAGGGGCTTCTCACACATGATCTATCCCATGAACTGCCGGGCGCGAAGGACCTATCAGTGGAACTTTGCACTGCGCTCGATCGGGAGAAATCCTACGAACAAGTTCTGGACACTACGCGCCGCTGGATCAACGACCGCCGGTTCCAAGTTGGCGTACAGGTACTGAGTGGGCGGATCGATACCATCCGTGCCAGCCGGGCCATATCTGATATCGTCGATTCCGCGGTGCACAGTCTGCTGCCCAGGGTCGAAGCCGAATTTGCAATACGCCATGGCCGCGTGCCGGGGACTCCCAATCCTGCGCTTGCTGTCCTGGCCATGGGGAAGTTCGGTGGAAGAGAGCTCACGGTCGGTTCGGATCTGGATCTGGTCTTTCTTCATGACGGGTCATCCCACGCGCAATCGGATGGTGAGAAGCCACTCGGAGGGAACCACTACTTCATTCGTCTTGGCCAACGTCTGATTGCGGCACTCACTGCAAAGACAGCCGCCGGCGGTTTGTTCGAGGTGGACATGCGGTTGCGCCCCAATGGAGCGAAGGCGCCGGTTGCCTGCAGTCTGGAAAGTTTCCGCAAGTATCACGAAGAATCGTCGTGGATATGGGAACATATGGCGCTAACTCGCGCGCGGTTGATCGCCGGTGCGCCAGGGGTCGCGGAGGCGGTCTACAGGGAAATCCGAGCGGTTCTGTGCCGGGAGCGCGATCCTGAGACGTTGCGCAAAGGGGTCGCAATTATGCGGAGACGAATTGATGAGGAGCACCATACAGAATCGCTTTGGCAACTGAAGTACTGGCGTGGTGGATTGATTGACGCCGAGTTCATTGTACAGTTCTTGATCCTGAAACATGCCGCTGCTCACCCCGAAGTCATAAGGGGTAATACGGTGCAGGCCACGGAGGCGCTTGGCGCGATGGGCGCGTTAGAAACCGATGACGCCGCCGATCTCGCCGCTGCAGTTCGGCTTTATCGTAATATCCAAGGCTTGCTCAGACTCACGGTCGGCGATGCGTTCGATCCGGTAAATGCACCGGAGCCTCTCAAGATGCGGCTCGTCCAGTTGGGAGATGTGGTTGACTTCCGTGCACTTGAAGTAAAAATTCAGCGCACCGGTGGCAATGTCGCCACACTGTTCGATCGGATCGTAGAGACCCCAGCCTGAATGATAGAATAACTTATTGAATCGGGAGACTGAAATGACGCTTTCTGTTGGAGATAAGGCGCCGAACTTTAGCATGTCGGCCGATGGAGGCGGTGAGGTCTCATTGGTTAATCTGAGGGGCCAGTCTGTGGTATTGTATTTCTATCCTAAGGATGACACACCTGGTTGTACCACCGAAGCTTGCGGGTTTCGTGATGCGATGCCCAATTTTTCGAGCGCCGACGTTGCTATCGTTGGTGTTTCCAAGGATACGGTCGCCAAGCATGAAAAATTCAAGGCCAAACACTATCTGAACTTTACCCTGGGCTCGGACGCTGACGGTTCAGTTTGCGAAGCCTACGGCACCTGGGTCGAAAAATCGATGTATGGGCGCACTTACATGGGTATCGAGCGCGCCACGTTTTTAATTGATCACCGAGGTGTGCTCCGCCGTATTTGGCGGAAGGTCAAGGTCAAGGGCCATGTCCAGGAGGTGCTCGACGCGGTTAAAACCCTTTAACGCCTTGACCGAAAATCGGATCCTTTTCAATCAGAACGGCGTTGCTTCGATAGACGTACCGAGTCTCTTGAACTCCCAGACATTCTGTTTGCAGACCTTCGTAATGTCTACTTTCGCGTGGCGATCCATCGGACAAGCCGTTGGGCGACCGGATGATAGCTCCCGTCTTGGTGCGTTACTATGACTTGTTATGGACGCTCGCCAGGTCGAAAATCTTTTCGGTCTCTGTGAACTTCATTTCGGGTTGCCCGATCTGAACGGTCCCCCCAACAGGGATCGAACGGTAGAAGCAGGACCGGTAACCGTTATGGCATGCTGCGCCCGTCTGTTTGACGAGCAGCCAGACCGCGTCCTGATCACAATCGATCCGGACATCAACGACTTTTTGGATATGACCACTGGTTGCACCCTTGTGCCAGAGTTTCTGGCGAGAACGACTCCAATAATAAGCTTCGCCTGTTTCTATGGTGCGCGCTAGGGCTTCCGCATTCATGAAGGCAAGCATCAGCATATCGCCCGTCACATAGTCGCTCACCGCACAGGGTAACAGGCCTTTGTCGTCGAAATTTGGCGTAAGGCGGACGCCTCCTTCGATCTGATCCTTTGGGCCACGTATATCGAAAAGAGAAATATTTTTGTTTGTTGGGGTGGTCACGGGTTCTCTCCCACTTGCCTCTATGATGTTATAGGGGGCGGATGACCAAGTGGACAACCATGGACATCTGTTTTGAGAATGGCGAGAGAATGCAAGCAGATATTCACCTTTCTCTAACAGAAGGTGCGGTTCGCGTACTCTCGATGTCTGACCCTATGGCCAAGGTTCGATTGGGTCGTCAGGTTGCCGCGGCCTGGCGGAAAGGGTGTTTGGTGGATGTCGGGGATCATCTACCCCCTGATCGGCCCGGTCGGCCCGACCGCCCAACCCTTTCGTCGCCACGTGACGTCCCAAAGCGTAAGGTCTCTGGTCGTCCGGGTGGACGGATCGCGTTACTGCATGCGCTTGCCCATATTGAACTGAACGCAATAGACCTGGCGTGGGACATGATCGCGCGCTTCGCGCCTCTAAGGCTGCCACGCAACTTTCTGGATGACTGGGTAGGCGTCGCGGACCAGGAGTCTCTCCATTTTACTCTCTTGTCAGATCGTTTGACGGTTATGGGAATGTCCTACGGTGATCTCCCGGCGCACGATGGGCTTTGGGAGGCCGCGCGCTCCACGGCGCACGATATTCTAGCCCGCTTAGCGATCGTGCCCTTGGTATTGGAAGCACGTGGTCTCGACGTCGCGCCGGCAATGATCGAAAGGTTGCTTGCCGTGGGTGACGCTGAAAGCGCCCACGTCCTAAAGGTCATCTATCGTGACGAGATCAGCCATGTTGCCATTGGCAAGCGTTGGTTCGATGATCTGATTGCGGCGCGCGGAGGCGATCCGGTTAAGACGTGGCAGGGTCTTGTTCGGCGATATTTCGAGGGTGGTGTTAAGCCGCCGTTTAACATACCAGCGCGGGAAGCGGCGGGGTTTTCCGCAGCCTTCTATGGCCCATTGGGTGAAGAGTTCCTCCTTCGGAGGAGGAAAGGGTGACGTAATGACGGAATTATCTCCCCGCTCTTCCCGTGTCTTATGATATTTCTACTGCCCCTGTTCGATTTCGACGACATCACGAAATGAGGAAGCGGACCCGCGAACCTAGTGGCCCTAAGCCTAACGTGATGGATACACCAGCCTATACTTAGGCTTTATCTGTAATCCGGCGTTTGATTAGAATGTGGTCCGCATTGCTGCAACCCAATTGGAGGTAAGTCGGATTAACCTGTCGTCTAGGGGCATTGCTTGGGAAGAGAACTTAGCAATCACGAGCTGCTTTTTGGAATCGACGAACAAGTTCTGGCCATGGACGCCGACGCCGAATAACAATGGCCCGGAGCCCCCCCCCGAGCGCTCGACGTACCACTTTGTTCGGTAGTGCATAGCTAGACCTGGGAACATTAGCGCAAATTTGCCTCTCTCCCAGGCTTTTTGGTCTCCTGCCTCGGCGATGTCAGAAATCCAATTCTTGGGAATGATTGTTGCGCCGTTTCGGGCACCGCCATCAACCAGCAACTGGCCAACCAGTGCGAGATCGCGTGCCGTGGTGCAGACCCCGCCCGCCACTCGGGGTGCGCCAAGGCGGTCAACGGTCACGTAGGCTGATCGGGTCGCGCCCATCGGACGCCAGAACAGTTCACTCATCAGTTCGGCAAAGGGCTTCCCGCTCGCGCGCTCAATTGCCCAGCCCAAAAGATCTGTATTGGGGGAGACATAGTGGAAACTCCGCCCATGCGCGCCGTCGCGCTCCAAAAGTGAGTGGTAGAACGAGCGTAGATTGGTTGTTGCCTCACCTGGTTCCAACGGGTTCCAATTGGTGGCTTTGCGATAATCAATTATCGCGCCCGATGTGGCCAAATAGTCCTCGTCAAAGTGAATTCCGGCTCGCATGTCCAAGAGGTGCCGCAAGGTTGCGCCTGCGTAAGCTGTCGTGTTTATTTCCGGGATAATGTCAGTCACTGGGCACTCTGGGTCTAGCACTCCACGCGAGTCTAGGATCCCAAACAGCAACCCTAGCAGCGATTTTGAGACTGACATCAGAATATGTGGCGAGGCGGCGTCCATCCCATTCGCGTAGTACTCGTATATCAGTTTGCCATTCTTCAACACCACTAGGGCGTCCGTGTCGGTTTCGGCCACAAACTCGTTGAAGGCCCAGCTCTTGCCTGTTTGGTCAACAAAGGAAAGACCCGTGAGATCTTGTGATTCTATCTCCAATGATTGCTCGGACACCGGATCGTTGGCGATTTCTGCAGATGGCACGATTTCGCGAACATGGTGGAAAGCCCATTTATTGAATGGCGAAGTCCGCCAGTTCGCCAGCGTTACTTGTTTATCGGGCGCGGCTGGGAACTGCGCTAACATTATATTTGTCATAGGACCTTGCCTGGGTTCATAAGTCCATCGGGGTCGATTGCCATTTTGATGGTGCGCATCATGTCCAAAGCCACAGCTGGCTTGTAGCGCGACAGTTCGTCGCGCTTCAGTTGGCCAATTCCATGCTCAGCACTTATCGAGCCACCATGAGCGTGGGCCACGTCGTGCACAGCCTCGTTGATCTCAGTCAATTTATGGAAAAACGTCTGGCCATCACCCCCCTCAGGTTCGGCGATGTTGTAATGTAAATTCCCGTCGCCGGCGTGACCGAAGGCGACGAGGCGTGCCGCCGGTTCAATCTCGAGTACCGCTTTCCAAGCCGCTTCATAGAATGAAGGAATGGCGGAGACCGGTATGGAGATGTCGTGCTTTATCGAGGCTCCTTCGATTTTTTGGGATTCGCTCGCATTTTCCCGCAGACGCCAGAAGGCCTGACGTTGCTGCTCGGATTGTGCGAGTACTGCGTCTAACACCAACCCGTTTTCCATCGCCTGCCCCAAAATTGTCTCCAACCGTTCTCCAACGCCGTTGTCCTTTTTTGACGTCGAAACCAATTCCAGTAGGACGTAGTATTCGTACGTTCTCGATAGCGGGTCTGCTGTTCCTGGAATGTGTTTTATGACCAGATCAATCACAGGGCGGGATATTAACTCGAAGGTTTCAACAGAGTCTCCACTTTCGGTTCGGGCGTGATCTAATAGTTCCAACGCCGCAGATATGTCGCGTACCGCACAGAAACAAGCGTAAATGGCTCGGGGCCTGGGGAAGAGTTTCAGCACGGCTGCCGTTATTATCCCAAGAGTACCCTCGGCACCAAGGAACAACTGCTTCAAATCATACCCAGTATTGTCCTTCCTCAGACCCAGAAGCCCATCCCAAATCCTCCCGTCTGGAAGAACAACTTCGAGGCCCAAAACTAATTCACGCGCGTTGCCGTAGCGCAGAACGTTGGTGCCGCCGGCGTTGGTTGAAAGGTTCCCGCCGATCATGCAACTGCCTTCGGCGGCAAGGCTTAGGGGGAAATACCGGTCTGCCTCGAGTGCGGTTTCTTGCACCGTTTGCAGGATGCACCCTGCCTCTACCGTCATCGTGTAGTTTTCGGCGTCGATTGAACGGATGCGGTTCATCCGGGCGAGCGAAAGGATAATCTCCTGACCATTCTTTAGCGGTACCGCGCCGCCACACATGCTCGTATTCCCACTCTGCGGTGTCATAGGCAACTTGGCTTCGGCGCAAATTCGGACGACTTCGGCGACTTCTTCGGTGTTTGCTGGCCGGACGACAATCTGGGCTTGACCCTCATAATGGCCCCGCCATTCAACAAGATGAGGTTGCATCTCAGCCGGATCCGTAGTCCAGCCACGCTCACCGACCGCGGTCTTTATCCGATGGATTGCATCCGCATGAACCGTTGTCGTTTCAAGAGGCATTTTCTGTGGGGGCTTCGATGCTGGGGCTTCCATGACAGGCTCCAGGCGCGGGTTGTTCGGGGTTGATCAATACCAGCCCCTCAGGCCGACGGGCAACCTGCGGGGTTCCAAGGATTAGCGGGGTGCTGCAGCACGTGTCAGACGATCGTTGATCGCCGCGCCAAGGCCGTGGTTTGGGATCGGCGCAACCGCAATCGCCTTGACGCCCGGCTGGTCGAGAGCACGAAGCAGATTGAACAAGTTGGCTGCCGCCTCCACGAGGTTCCCGGTCTCGCTCAGGGTGCGAGATATGCAACCTTGTTCTGGCCCACCGAACGCGAGATACGCCTCTCCCGGAATAGGCGCCTCAGCTTCCAGTCTGACAGGGCAATTCGGAGCGTAGTGACTGGCTAACATGCCAGGGGATACGATCGTTGCTTTCGCAGCGGGGATGGAAAGGTGCCCTGTGATTTCTTCAATATCTTCCTTGGTTACTGCGCCAGGACGTAACAAAAGCGGCGTGGCACCTGATAAATCTAGCACAGTCGATTCGAGGCCAATTTCGCATGCCCCGCCGTCCAGGATCATTGCTACGTCGTTTCCAAGTTCCGATTCCACGTGTTCAGCCCGGGTCGGACTGATCCGCCCCGATAGGTTGGCGCTGGGCGCACCAATCGGCCGCCCGGCGCGTTGGAGCAATTCGTGTGCGAGCGGATGTGCCGGTACGCGCAATGCGATCCGTTCCAACCCGGCTGAGGTGAGCCAGGCAACAGGGCAGTTAGCGGCACGCTCCACCACGAGTGTGATTGGACCGGGCCAAAAAGATTCGGCAACCACTCGGGCTGATCTCGAGAACACACCGATCTGGAATGCGGCCTCCAAACTTGCCACGTGGGAGATTAGCGGATTGAAACGCGGGCGTCCCTTAGCATCAAAAATGCGGGCGATAGCTGTCTCATTGGTCGCATCGGCCCCTAGCCCGTAGACGGTTTCCGTTGGAAAAGCTACGAGCGAGCCGGAAAGAATCGCATCGACGGCCCGGTTGATGGCGTGGTCGGTCGGCTTAATAATAGGGGCACTGGTCATCGAAACGTGCTTATCCGGGCCGTCTCAAGTGGTCAAGAATTGGAAATACAGTTCGTTGATGTTGAATTACGTATATCCAGCATTTTTGCGAAACAACTTCAAATCCCATCCACTGCTGCGTCTTTAGTCGATAGACTACCACGATAGCTCTATAAATTGCGGGAATTACAAAGACTCTTGCGTTGCCCCGCGGAACCGCGTTGCAGCGCTAATATAAAACCGAGGCCCATCTGCGCCAGTGAATTAGTCGCACACCAGGAGCGCTACAGTGAAAAGCCTGCATGATTGGCCGGGGTGATCTCGGAACCCCTGCGTCGCATGATGGGTTGTTTGGCACGCAGGTCACGCTGTTTGCCTCACAGTTTTACGGGGTTGATCTGCCTTGGAATGGCCAGGCGGCTCAGGATCTTGATTTGGCTGAGAGAGAGCTCGTAATCGCTGACCTATCGCACTGGTTCGCGGCAAACAATTTCATTGGCATTTGCCTGGGCTTTGTTGCGCTCGTTGAGATGACCCCGTTCAACGTTTCTGACAACCTGATACACTGAACTCGCCATCACTAGGAGCATCACATGACAAAAACGCCACTTTGGTCCGCGACGCTCAACCACATTTGTATTGAGACTGCAAATCCAACGCCGATGAGGAATTTTTACCGGTGTGTCATGGGTATGGCCGAAACGACCCTTGGCTCTGGTCAATGGCTTATGGAAGGGATCGGCCGGCGTGTTATGCTCGCCGAAGGAGAATCCAATACTATGAAGTTCAGCGGGTTCGCCGTATCGGATGACCAAAAACTCTTGGCATTGCGAGAGCATGTCCACAAGCACGGAGGTCCGTTCACGGACGTGCCCTCACCGATGTATCAGCAAGGCGCCTTTGCGGTTCGGGACCCCGATGGCAGCGTGCTTTGCTTTGGGATCATGCGTGACACCCCGCCAGCCGGTTGGGGCCTTGACGGGCGCTTGCAGCATGTTGTGGTGACTACCCGAAACATCCCGCAAATGACGGATTACTATGAGCGCGTCTTGGGCTTCTTGCCATCCGATCATGTCTACAAGCCTGATGGCAGTCTGGCAGCTTCATTCTATCGCTCGGATCACGAACACCACAGTTTTGCGGTGTTCCAGGCCTCGACCACTGCGCTCGACCATCACGCCTACGAGACCCCGACATGGACGCACATTCGTGACTGGGCGGATCATTTTGCGTCCTATGATATTGGTATCTGGTGGGGTCCGGGGCGCCATGGCGCCGGTAATAACCTGTTCTTCATGGTTAACGATCCCGACGGTAACAAGGTTGAAATTTCTACTGAACTAGAACATATGGATGCGGATTTTCCAGCCAGAGAATGGACTAATGGAGACAAGGCGAAGAACCTCTGGGGGGAAGTCTGGGATCGGGTCTAAGCTGTCTGGTTAGCCGCCCCTAACTACGAACCAGCCGTTTCGAAAATCGGGCTTGCCGTAACGGAAGGCTCCACCTTCGAACATTTCCATCGAACCGCCTGCGGCCAACAATACCGCATGGCCCGCCGCCGTATCCCACTCCATGGTTGGGCCGGTTCGCGGATATAGATCGGCGTCGCCGCGCGCTACAAGACAGAATTTTAAGGCCGAACCACGTGAAATCGACTCTTTGACGGATTGGGCAGCTATGTAGTCCTCCAACTCCGGACTTCGATGAGACCGACTGGCGACGATGGTGAGTGCGCTCGGGTTGGCAGTTCGGACGTGGATTCTGCGCCGTCCGCCTGCCGCATCTTCCTCATATGCCCCGCCGTTGACCGACCCGGCCCAGGCTTTTCCTTGAACGGGCGCCAAAACAACACCGAGGACCGGGTCGGCATCCCTGATGAGGCCGATATTGACAGTGAAGTCACCGTTACGGTTGATATACTCCTTAGTGCCGTCCAGTGGGTCAACCAGCCAGAAAGTTCCGCCTGAGACGTCTGGAATTTCGCCGGCTTCCACGCTCTCCTCTGAGACTACCGGGGTGTCTGGAGTAAGGGACTGAAGCGCGGGAACGATCAAGGCGTCGGCCGCCCTGTCCGCATTGGTAACCGGTGATCCATCGGTTTTCTCTGCAACGGCGATCTGGCCCTGGTAGTATTTCATGATCAAAACACCTGCGCGCCGGGCGATTGCGACGATGGCATCGAGGCGGTCCTGGTCTGACATCTTAACTCCTGGGAAATGGAGATGTGTGGGCGCTATAGCATAACAACCCCGCCTGAGGCACTGCGTCGGTTGTTTCGGTTTAATGATCTGCCAAACTTGCAACCGCGCTACAATATGGCGCCAAAACAGATGGCGCCTGTGGTGCGCGATCGGGATGGGGTACGACACCTCGATCTGTTGCGCTGGGGCCTCTTGCCAAGTTGGGCTAGGGACGTCTCAATAGGAGCGAAGCTGATCAATGCACGATTGGAGACTATTGCTGAGAAGCCTTCCTTCCGCGATGCATTCAAGAAGCGACGGTGTTTGGTGCCTGCCGATGGTTTCTATGAGTGGCGGAAGTGTGGCAAATTAAAAAAGCCCCATAGAGTCTGCATTGTTAATGGTGGGGCCTTCGCGTTTGCTGGACTGTGGGAGCGGTGGTGTGACCCGGCTAACCAGCATGCGGTCATCGAAACCTTCACGGTTGCGACGACTGTTGCGTCTTCCAGTATTGCTCACATTCATCATCGAATGCCGGTTATTCTCGACCCATCTGATTATAATAGGTGGCTTGCGGGGGACCCAGAAAACTTACTGCAGCAAATTAAGCCTTTTCCAGATGAACGATTATATGCGTATGAAGTTTCTCCGCGTGTTGGCAATGTCAGAAACGACGATTGGGGCCTCTTGGAAGCAATTGGGGCCGATGATCCTAGCTTATTCTGAGTGAGCCGGTTAAAAACAAGGGAGAGGGATCTCGGCCTGTCCGGCGCTTGTGAGGAACCCTCTTTCATTGAACATGGCAGGGAACTGAATGTCCTTCGGCGTGATGATTTTGTAGTGCTCGACCGCGTTTTGGGTCGACTCAGGCAATATTTGAAGTCAGGAATCAATGTCTCGCTGATCAGGGTGAGTAGAG
>PBMU01000059.1 GCA_002722775.1 Rhodospirillaceae bacterium | reverse complement strand
TGCTCTGCATCAATTTAGGCTCAGGATTTAGGCTGTCGCGAGCGCTGTTGCGTGGCATGTTGAAGCGGCGTTGGGGGCGTATCATTGGCATATCTTCGATAGTCGGTATGACTGGGAACCCGGGCCAAACTAATTATGCGGCGTCCAAGGCTGGTATGGTCGGTTTTTCCAAGACACTGGCCGCCGAGGTTGCGAATCGGGGGATAACTGTCAATGTTGTGGCTCCGGGCTTTATCAAGACTCCCATGACCGCCGCCCTTTCTAACGAACAGCGGGAGCGGTTATTGTCGGTGGTTCCAGTTGGCCGGTTGGGTTCACCTGAGGATGTTGCGGCGGCGGTTTCCTATCTTGCCTCACCTGAAGCGTCCTACGTTACGGGTGCGACGCTTCACGTCAACGGCGGAATGGCGATGATCTGACCGCGCAACGACCGCCGTCGAAAAACGAAGCCGAGACAGGGTTCGGACGCTGGTGTGCAACGGTAAAGTGTGTTATTCGGCGCGGCGATGGAGCGGTTGGCTTCTGTTTGCCACTCCGGATACCTTGTGTGTTTATGCCAAGGCGCGGGAGTCGATTGTTTGATCGGATCACGCGGCAGGTCACGTGAAAAATGAAAGTCGGGGAATTCCGAAAATGAGCGATGTCGCCGAAAAGGTTAAGTCCATCGTGGTTGATCATTTGGGCGTAGATGCGGCCAAGGTGACCGAGACCGCGAGTTTCATTGATGATTTGGGTGCTGATAGCCTCGATACTGTCGAACTGGTGATGGCGTTTGAGGAAGAGTTCGGATGTGAGATCCCTGATGACGCGGCAGAAAAGATTGTCACGGTCAAGGATGCCATTGCCTTCATTGAAAGTACTGTTGGCTGACTTTTAACAAACGCCCGCTGTCCAAATTGGGCGGCGATTTCGCGTTCCCATTTTTGCTGACCCAGGATGAGACGTGCAGTCATTACGGGCATCGGCCTCATAACGCCTCTTGGGGTGGGCGTGGGGCCGGTTTGGGCGAGACTTCTCGAGGGAAAGTCTGGTCTTAGCACCATCGAAAAATTTGACGTGTCGGATCTACCGGTGAAAATCGCGGGAATGGTTCCGGCAGGGTCAACGGAGGAGGGACTTTTCAACGCGGACGACTGGTTGGAACCCAAGGAGCAGCGCAAGGTCGATCGGTTCATCTTGCTCGGTATATGCGCGGCGGAACAGGCAGTTCTGGATTCCGGTTGGGTGGCCGACAATCAGGAAAAGCAGACGCGCACGGGGGTTATGATAGGCTCTGGAATTGGGGGTTTACAGCAGATTTACGAGAATAGCGTGAAGCTCCAATCTGCTGGGCCACGGAGGATTTCGCCGTTCTTCATCCCGTCGGCCTTGATCAACTTGATTTCCGGTCAGGTGTCCATCAAGTTCGGCTTCAAAGGGCCCAATCACTCAGTAGTCACAGCATGTTCGACAGGCGCGCATGCGATTGGAGATGCGGCACGACTGATCGGTCTGGATGATGCCGACGTGGTTATCGCGGGTGGTGCTGAGTCGGCTGTCAATCGTCTTGGTGTCGCCGGGTTTGCGGCGGCGCGCGCTCTTTCCACCAGTTTCAACGATACACCGGAGAAGGCATCTAGACCATGGGACGAGGATCGTGACGGCTTTGTGATGGGCGAGGGTGCAGGGGTGGTGGTGGTTGAAGATTTTGAGCATGCCAAACGCAGGGGTGCGAATATATATGCTGAGGTGATTGGCTATGGTATGTCTGGAGATGCCCATCACATCACCGCTCCGGCCGAGGATGGGGACGGCGCCTTTCGCGCGATGCAATCTGCCCTGCGTCGTGCCGGCAAGAACGCCGAACAGATCGATTACATCAATGCCCACGGTACATCTACCCCACTCGGCGACATGATTGAGCTTGGGGCTGTAAGGCGCTTGTTCGGCAATTCCGCGACCGCAGCATCGATGTCATCGACGAAGTCGGCGATTGGCCATTTGTTGGGTGCGGCCGGCAGCGTTGAGGCGATATTCTCGGTCTTAGCTATGCGTGATGGGGTAGCCCCTCCGACCCTCAATTTGGACCGACCATCAGATGGTTGCGAGGATATAGATCTGGTTCCCCACAATGCGCGCGAACGCCCGATCAATGTCGCTCTTTCAAATTCATTTGGGTTCGGTGGAACGAATGCTTCGCTGGTTTTCGCCAAGGTTTAGCTCGAACCGTATTGGAGCCGCGGCATGCCGCGCGCGCTTCTGTTTGTAGGATATCTCTCGCTCGCCAGCCTATTTCTGAGCATTGGTTTGGCTATTTGGGGATACGCAGAATTAATGAGGCCGGGCCCCTCCGAGGCTTCCCGTGTGGTCGTTGTTCCAAGGGGGGCTGGCCTCGAAAACATCGCGCGCATTCTTGTGGCAGCGGGCGTGGTGCGACGACCAGAAATTATAGTGCTCGGTGCGAAACTCAAAGGTGCGACCCGCGATCTAAAGGCCGGAGAATACCGTTTCCCTGAAAGGGTTAGCCCGGACCGCGTGATTGAAATCTTAAAAACAGGCGAGACAGTGGTCCGACGGCTTACGCTTGCCGAAGGTCTTACAGTCAGCCAGATCGTGGAAAAGCTTCGCAAGACCGATGGTCTTTCAGGAGAAATACATCATATGCCGCCAGAGGGTAGCCTTTTGCCCGAAACCTATCACTTTTCTAATGGCGACCAACGGGCGGAGTTAATCCAACGGATGGACCGAGGAATGCGAGAATTGGTTCAGGGTCTTTGGGAGAGAAGGGCGAAAAATTTACCTTATCATACACCTGAGGAGGCGGTAGTTATCGCCTCGATTATCGAAAAGGAAACGGCGCTCGACCCTGAACGCGAACTAGTCGCCGGCGTATTTGTTAACCGACTGCGTGAGGGCATGCGGCTCCAATCGGATCCGACAGTGGCCTATGGGCTCTTTCCTGACGGCCTCGGGCGGCCTTTGACTCGCGCCGACTTGAGAAAACCAAGTCCGTTCAACACTTATATCATTAAGGGGCTTCCACCGTCGCCGATCTGCAATCCTGGATCCGCCTCGATCCAAGCCGCTCTTAATCCAGCGAATACGGATTTTCTCTACTTCGTTGCTGATGGTCGCGGTGGCCACGCCTTTGCACGGACGTTGAAGCAACATAATCGGAACGTGGCCCGTTGGCGCGAAGTTCGTGACGGAAAAACGGATTAATCCGATCTCAGTGGGCTCTAGACTTGCGTGGCAGATGTGTGAGGATTGAGTCTACAAAGTTTGGGTTCAGGCCGCACATCAACCAAACGAGGACGGCCATACGACGCGGAAATGCGATGCGGGCTCGGTTTGCCGCTAAGCCTTGCCTGATGATCCGGGCAGCGCGGTCGGCATCCATCAAAAAGGGCATTGGAAAGTCATTCGCCGCTGTCATTGCGGTACGAACATACCCTGGACATATGACTGATACGGAAACCCCCATGGCTGCAGCGGAAACTCTCAATCCTTCGCCATAGACTCGGACGGCTGCTTTGGTCGCACAATAGGCCTCGGCACCTGGGAACCCCCGAAAACCAGCCATAGAACTTACCAGTGCGATCTGACCGGATCGCCGCGGACGCATTCGCTCCAGCGCGGGGAGCACAGTGTTGAGTAGTCCATAGACATTGACGTCGAACAGTTCACGGGTCAAATCGCCTAGCGCTTCGTCCTTTAACCCGTCAGATCCGGTGGAGATACCGGCGTTCGCGACTACGAGGTCGAGCGGACTTTCGTTATCAATCTGATAAGTCCAGGACGCCATTCCTGCTTTGTCCGTAACGTCGAGCACTTGGGTGTGGGCTTCGCCACCCCGTTGCCTGCAAGTCTCCGCAACCGCCTGAAGACGACATGGGTCACGTCCAGTCAGAAACAGTTTACACCCGGGCTTCGCGTATTCCAACGCGAGGGCTGCGCCGATTCCGCTAGAAGCGCCGGTGATCAAAACCGAACGAGGATCACGCATGGCACTTCTCATACTTGTTGGCCAGCTCCCCACAAGATATAGTATAGTTAGCTTGTATACTATTCAAAATATTGGATTTACGTGACCGTTCAAAGCATGACCGGATATGCTCGTGTTGACGGTAGCATCGTCATCGAGCGCTTGAACCAGACCTGGTCTTGGAACTGGGAGCTGAAAAGTGTGAATGCGCGTGGCCTGGACCTTCGGTTTCGCACGCCGCCGGGCTCTGAGGCGGTGGAGACTATCGCCAGGAAGACAATTTCCGGCAGTTTGGCGCGGGGTTCGATTACGGCAAATCTTTACGTCAGGTGCGGAGCAGAGGCGGTAGTGCCACGAATAAACCGAACGCTCCTGCGAGATATAATTAGTCTTCAGGCTGAACTCGAAGCTCAAGGTCTCACGTTCGCGTCGCCACCACGTCTCGATGTACTGCTAACCATTCGTGGTATTATCGATGCCGAGGAAGCTGACCCGCTAGGGGGAGAGGAAAGAACGCAACTGGACGCTGCGGTCTTGATCGGACTTCAAACCGCGCTGGACAAGCTCCGCGAAATGCGGGTGGAGGAAGGCATAAGGCTTGGCGAGGTCCTGTCTGAGCACATCACTATGATTGCCGACCTCCACGACCACGCGCGCGCCCAGGCTGAAGGCCAGACTGAAACTATAAAGAACCGGCTTCGGCGTCAGACCGATGAACTTCTTTTGGCTTCACCGGGGTTGACTGAAGAAAGGCTCGCCCAGGAACTGGCGATTTTGGCCACGAAGTCCGATGTGCGAGAGGAAATCGCGCGGCTTAAGGCGCATGTCGAGGCATGCCGCGACCTACTCGACTCCGGTGGCGCGGTCGGGCGAAGACTTGATTTCCTTTGTCAGGAACTAAACCGAGAAGCCAACACGATATGTTCGAAGGCTTCGGACCTTGCGTTGACGAAGATTGGACTGGAACTGAAATCAACAATCGAACAGTTCCGTGAACAAATTCAAAATGTCGAGTAGGGGTTAGCATTGCAGACGACTAAGATCCGCCGACGAGGCTTGATGTTGGTATTGTCCTCGCCGTCGGGGGCAGGCAAGACAAGTATCTCGCGTCATTTGCTTGAACTCGATGAAAATCTTGAAATGTCAGTGTCCGCCACGACTCGTCCACGTCGGCCCGGAGAGGTTAATGGAAGGGATTATTTTTTCGTCGATGTGACAGTATTCCGTGAAATGGTTGATGGGCGGCAACTCCTTGAGCATGCGAAGGTGTTTGACCATTATTACGGCTCACCACGCGGGCCTATAGAGGATGCACTCGCTATTGGCCGAGACATTTTGTTTGATATCGACTGGCAAGGGACACAACAATTGGCCGAAATGGCGCGCTCTGATCTCGTGACGGTCTTCATATTGCCACCTTCGACATCGGAGCTGGATCGGCGTCTGAGGGCCCGCGCCCTAGATTCCGAAGATGTAGTTGCTAGTCGCATGGCCAAGGCGATGGATGAAATTAGCCACTATCCCGAGTACGACTACATCATCGTGAATGACGATTTGGATCAGAGCATCGCCAATGTACAATCTATTCTGACGTCCGAACGTCTAAGACGCGAACGACAACTCGGGTTGACGGATTTTGTGAAAGGCCTACGACAGGGGCAATAGTCACGGCGCCTAACCGATCTCACGAGCAAGGTGACAGAAGTCATCTATGCTGAGTTTGTCAGGCCTTGTCGTAGGATCTATGCCCGTCCGTTCTAGCAACCGCTCGCCCCCAAGTTTACGCAGACTGCCTCGTAGCATCTTGCGTCGCTGTCCGAATGCTGCCGCTGTCACTGTTTCCAAAGCGGCACGGTCCGCTGGAAACAATGGCGCGGGCCGCGGTATTAGGCGCACCATGGCGGATGTGACCTTGGGTGTGGGGGTGAAGGCTGAGGCCGGCACCTCAAAGAGCAGAACTGGGTCAGCGAGCCAACGGGTGATCACAGATAGCCGTCCATAGTCAGCTTCGCCCGTAACAGCGCAAAGCCGCAGAGCTACTTCCTTTTGGACCATGATGGTAAGGCTCTCGAAGGCGTTAGGTTGACGTAACCAATCGATTATCAAACGTGTCGCGATGTTGTATGGGAGGTTTGCAACCAGGTGCCGAGGCTGCTTGCCGAGCTCGTGTACGGCGAAGTGCAACGCATCACCCTCGATCACTTCTAGTCGACCTTCCGCCGCAACTTCGAGTTCAACTAGGGCCTCAATTGCTCGGGCATCGCGTTCGATCGCGATAACATGGCGGGCACCCTCTAACAGGAGTGCCCGGGTAAGACCACCTGGACCCGGACCAATCTCGATAGTAGTGCCTGTCTCGATAGGGCCTGCGGAACGGGCGATCTTTCGTGTCAGATTCAAGTCGAGTAGAAAGTTCTGGGATAGCGCACGGCGTGCCGATAGTTTACTTCGCGCGATTACTTCGCGAAGCGGGGGCAGTCTCTCGATCCGATCGACGAAGCTGTCTGCCGTCATGTCGCTGTTGCTCTTTGTCGCCGGATCTTGTCGGCCATGTGGAGCGCGGCAAGCAGGCTGCGTTCGTCTGCCAGTCCGGTTCCTGCTAGATTAAGTGCAGTGCCGTGATCGGGTGAGGTGCGTACGAAAGGTAAGCCGATGGTTACATTGACGCTCCCCCAGAAATCTATAGTTTTGATCGGGATCAAGGCTTGGTCGTGATACATGCATATCGCAGCGTCGTAGGTTCCGCGAACAGCCTCATGGAACATGCTGTCGGCGGCAAGGGGTCCAGTGACTTCAATGGCCTCGTCCCGAAGCGTCTCAATCGCTGGGCTAATCACCTCTTGATCCTCAAAGCCTATAGAGCCGGCCTCTCCAGCATGTGGGTTCAGGCCTGCGACGACGAGGCGCGGGGCCCGGATACCGAAATCGTGTTTTAGCGAGCTGGCAGTGATACGTGCTGTTTCGACGATAAGTTCGCGGGTTAGCAGGGTAGGAACGTCTCGAATTGCTTCATGAATGGTCACTGGCACAACACGAACCGTGTCGCAGGCCAGCATCATGACGGACCGGTCACTGCCCGCGAGGTTCGCCAGATATTCCGTATGGCCCGGATGGAGAAAGCCGGCCATATGCAGAGTGCTCTTCTGAATTGGGTTAGTGACAACGGCTCCCGCCTTGCCGTTGCCAACCAGGGCGACTGCGTCCCGGATAGCGTCTATTACCGCAGATCCATTGGCTGGATCGGGTGCTCCGGGCACCGGGTCAACAGGGAAATGGTGGGGCATGACTGGAAGCCCAGAGCGAAAAGCTTCCTCGGCACCGGTTGGCGAATCGATCACTTCGACCGAAACTCTTAGTTCTCTGGCGATGGATCGCACGCGATCCGGGTCGTCAATTAAAAAGAAGACGGGGGGAGCTGACCGCCACGCCTTTAGTGCGATCTCGGCGCCTACGCCAGACGGTTCACCTGGCGTTAAGACCAGAGGTGGTTCGTTATTTCCATCCATATAGCTGGCGCTCCGACCTTGCCCTAGATTCTGGTTTCGATGAAAGCGTCGCGACGCAGGTCCCGAAGGTATCGTCGCGCTAAAGCTTCCAGCTTCTGGGCTAACAAGCGTGGCCTAACATCCTTACGCGAGGGGATATTACTGGGTGGGTCGACCCGATTGCAGACCATGATCACCGAAAAGCCCGTCGGAAGATCCACCGGCTCGCTCGCTTCACCAACCTTCAGGTTTGAGACCGCATTTCGCATCTCGGGAGCGAGTTCACCGATTCGAAAAATGCCAAGATCGGAGCTGGCTGGCGACTTTACTTCCTTTGCGAGGGCATCCATGTCCCCGCAATTCTCGACGGAAGAACCGATCGCCTTGGCGATCGCCAATTGTGATTCCCTTTCCATTTTATCCTGGGTTGCTGGTGCGGGCAGGAAAACATGTTTCAACGTGACCTTCGCCTGCATTGGATCGATAGCAGTAAGGACACGGCGATCCTCGAGTTTGAGAATATGGTAACCGAAAACAGTGCGTATCGGCTCCGATATCCCGCCGATCTTCATCTTTCGAAGCGGTGTTTCCAATCGAGTGTCTAGTTGACCCGGTGAGATCCATCCGATTTGCCCACCTGATGCAGCGCTTGCGGCGGAAGAGAATTCCCGTGCGAGCGATGCGAAGCTCGCGCCTTTGCGTAATTCAGCCACTAGTCTTTCAACGTTTTTGAGAACCATTTCCTCTGCTCCAGGTTCCTCGACATGGACCAGAATTTCCGATGCGCGAAACTGGGGTTGACCAAGGTTACGTTCGAACCTGTCGAGAACCTCGTCGATCTCTTCTTCGCTGACTGTGGCAACGTTATTGAATCGCCGCCGCACTAGCTTGGTCCAAACAAGCGAGGTATGGATCTCTGACAGAGCGGTTTGCTCGTCTATCCCGTTCGATTCCAGGAACTGAGCGAACCCTCCTTTTCGGGCCCGAATCCTATTCTCCATCATGGTTCTTGCTGCCGCTAACTCCGACTTGGTTGCGGTGACGTTGAGGCGTTTGGCCTCTTGTGATTGTAGTTTTTCATCGATCAGTGAGCGCAACACGCGTGGACCAAGTCTCCGGCGTGTTTCGATCGTGTTGGGCAGTTTTGACAACACGACCACTAGATGGGCCCGGTTCTCGACGTCGCGAACCGAGATGATTTCGTCGTTTACGACGGCGGCAATTTTCTGAATATCTTTTGCACCTCCATGCATTGAAGACATAAGCACCAACGCGATGATCCAGAAAATCGTTGCGGTCCATTTAAACGCCACGCTCATCAGGTTAATGTCTCCTCTCGGGAAATTGCATTTCGCGATCGTAGAACGAATATACTCATCGCCCTGAAAATGGAGTGTCGATCACACCTAAATACATTCGTTTGGTTCAGAGTTATCGAGACTGAAAAGGCCAACATCAGTAAAAGTTCCCTACTGAACCCAGGTGTTTGAAATTGACCCTGAGTGTCACCCTGTCTTCTGGTTTGATCTCAGCGTCGCGAAGATCGCGGCGCTCGTACTTTATGCCGATTGAGAAACATTTGTCCGAGTACGCTAGCCCCAGAACTGCGATGCGTGTGCGGTTTGTATCATTCGAAAGGTCTTGGACTAACCTCGTGGATGCCGACCAGTTTTTCGAGATCCTTAGCCCCAGATTGAAGTCGAGTTGCTCCCGGTTACCGAAGTTGGTAGTCGATAGTTGTTCGTCCAGCAGGACATAGTCTAGAAGAACGCTGAAATAGGCCTGTTGAATTCGAACACCGAGTTCGCTGCGTCTTGGTCTGAAACTGTCTTTGTCGACACGAAACCGGTACAAGAGATCGAACCAGTCGGTTGGTTCTAGCAGAACGCGTCCGACATAATCTGAGAAGTCCTCATCCAGCCCCGAACCCTGATCGAACGCGCTTTGTCCAAGGAACTGGTAGCTTTGGGCGAGGAAAGCTTGTGAGGTACCGAACCGAGTTTCGAAAAGGGCAAATTTCACTCCATAGTCTATTCGACCTCCGCTGGTTACGCGGTCTGAGCCCTCGAACCGGTTCAACTCGAAGATATTCGTGTCGTCGAACTCAAACGCCTGGCTGTCTTCGTTGGGGATTTCCAGCGAGTTCCCACCGTTGGGTCCAACGACGACATTGATGATCGGTTCGATCAATTGACCGGAATCGCCAATTGAGCGAACCAAGGGATACCGCCAGTTGAGCCCGATCTGTGGGAAGATACGGGTTGAGATCTCTTTGTCGGTGCTCGCAGGGCCGGTGGCGGCCCCCGTAGGATTATTTGCGGAATAAAAGTCGGTCTGGAGCGTCGTGTTCAGCGTGTAAATTTCTCCCGAGGGTGCGGTATAGGGAAGTGTCCAGCCCCCAAGAAACGAGAGTTTGCGGCTATCCGTGCCGATTTCCCGGGTCAGCGACATCGCGGACGCGTCTAGAGATAACTGTCCCCCATGCGGGTCTGGTTCACCCACGAAGTGGTAGTGGACTGAAGGCAGTATTGTCGGTTGGCGACCGCGATCGTCGCCTGCGCGTAAACCCTGAAACTTGTAACTGTCGATTACTGCGTGGTTGCGGGACCGGAATCCTTCAAGAGACAGACGACTTGTTAAGACTTCTTCGTTTTCCAACCTAAAACGCCGGAGGTATGTGCGCTGGCTTGCCTGCTCGAAATCGAAACCTGTACGCCATGTGTCGTCCAACGAAAACCGGCCGGTCAGATCCACGCTACCCTGCAAGCCCGCGTCCGCTTGGTCATTAGGTTCTCTCAGTGCGCCACCTGTGGCCTTTAGGTCTATCTCTCCGTTGGCAAAAGCCTGACGATAGCGGGAACGAATGATCGAGCCCTGACGGGAATAAAGGATTGGTTCGACCTCAATGTCACGCTCTTTGTTAACCACGTAAAAGAACGGTTGGCCGTAGATGAAACCCAGTTCGTCCGAATGCCCGATTGTCGGTGAAAGCAGCCCGGATCGTCTTTCTACCCTAGGATCAGGATGAACGAAATAAGGTGTGTAAAGTACGGGAAAACCGAACATTTCAAGAACGGCGTTTTGATATTCGATATCTTGGCGATCCTCATGGTGGATCACCTTGCGTGCTTTGATCTGCCAAAGGGGATCCCGTTCTGGGTCATCTGGGCAGAGACTGCAAGGTGAGAACACGCCGTGTCGCATGATCTTCCGCCGGTCCAGCGTGCGTTCCGCGCTACTAGCAGCTAGACGCGATCCGTCATTCATCAATACCTTGATGTTTTGGATAAACCCCGTTTTTAATTCATCCTGAAGCTGGATGTAGTTCGAAAAAAGAACGTCGCCGGAGGGCTCGAGCAAACTGACATTCCCACTAGCGATGACTAAGTCGTTTCCTTGATCGTAGGATACGATGTCCGCGAGCAGAATTCTTTCTCCTTGTGACAGTTCGACATCGCCTGTGGCGGTGACTACGCCGGTGTTATCGTCATGGGTCAGGGTATCAGCCTTCAGGAGAACTGATCTGTTTTCTTCTGGAAGTGTTTGTTCCGCGAGGCTGGTTGTCTCATTGGCAAGGGAAAGAATGAGGACCAATGCAGCAGCAGAAATTCTGCCGACAGAATTTAGAGTCAGGCCATTGCTCAACCATTGTGTCACCACTCAGCCATCCTCCAGATGCAGAAGGCTCGCTGCACCTAAAAGCGTGGTGACGGTAGCCGGGGTCCAAGCGGCGAGAACTTCCGGAATGCGCGACGAAAGTCCAAGAGCGAAGACTACGTCAGACATGAAGTAGTAAAAGAACCCGAAGAAAAGGCCGGCGCAAGCCCAGGCTAAGGTGCCACCTTGTCGGGTCAATCTCAGCGAAAATGTCGCGGCGATCAGCACCATGGCACATAGAAGCAATGGGGAGGCGAGTAATGCGTGCCAGTGCAGTCGGTGTCGCACCGCCGTAAACCCGGCGTTTTCCAGGATCAATATAAATCGCGGTAATTCCCAGAATGACATGGTTGTCGGAGATGCAAAACTATCCTGTATATTATCTACGGTGAGGCGGGTAGTCAGCCGGTAGTCTTGGCGGATCGACGGGATCCCATCTTCGCTAATAAACACGGCTTCTTCCAGTTTCCAGAATCCCGGTTGCAAAGTGGCGGTAGCAGCATCGATGCGAGAAGCGAAACGGTCTTCGCCCTTAAACAAGAAGATGATTACGTCGGAGATCGCTTCGCCATCCCCGACAATTCCGCGTGCATGCAAGACCGAGTGACCGTCAGCAGTTTTTTCCCTGATCCAAAGGCCTCCGGGCGAGACGGTTAGCGCGCTGTCGCGGTTTCTTAGCACTCGGTTGTCTAGTGCTTCGAACTTGGCCGACATGACGGACGCGATGGGGTTAAATACAGTCACTCGGAGAACACCCAGAAACAACGCTACTACTAGGGCGGGTAGAAGAAATTGCCATACCGAAACGCCGGCCGAGCGCGCGACTACCAATTCTTGGCTTCGCGTCATCCGGCTGAAAGCCATCATCCCTCCCGCAAGGATGGCGAATGGAAAAATTGCCTGACCCATTTGGGGTGTTTTAAGGACCGCCATTTCTAACACGATGCCGAAGCTTGCTTCCTTGTCGGCGGCCCGCCGCAACAACTCGATTAAGTCTAGCAGGAAAACCATGCCCATGATGGCCAGAAAAGTACCAAGAACCCAAACCACGAATTGGCGTCCAAAATAGATTGACAACGTCGCGGAAAGTTTCATGCCCGGTCCTTTTTAGTCGGCCGGCTCATATCGCCACTCTCTCTAATGACGGCTTCTCGGCACTGCCCCGGCGCACCCGTCTGTGCATCAACATTGCTAATGCGACGATAGTGGGGATTAGCACTGAGCCATAGATGGCGCCGATCAACCAGGGTTGCTTGGCAGCCAAAAATTTGGTGCCAAGACCGAGTGCCTCAACTAAAATCGCGATACCTACAGCGATTAAAATTCGAAGGGTTTGTCCGCGACGAGAGAAGTCGCCGCGTAGCATGATCGCTAACCCAATCAGTGGCAAGGCGATCGCGAGTAGCGGCGAAGTCAGGCGGAAATGGCCCTCCGCTATGTATTCGTTAAAATTGCGCGGAAGAGTTTCCCGTTCTGTAGGCTCTAACAATTCGGGAAGAAACATCTCGTTTTGATCACGCCATGGCCTTTGTGCAGCTGACTTGCTGGTTGAGATATCCACCGTGTATCGGTCGAAGTAAAGAAGGCTCGTTCGCCCATTCTTCTTGTCATGGCTTTGTCTATTCCCGTTCTGCATAAATACCCGTGGGCCGGTCTTTGTCACCACTAAAGCACCGCGTTCGGCAATCAATGTAACCTTCTCTTCTGCATCGCGATCGTCATGGACGATGATACCCCTCAATTGACCTGTGCTTTCTCGTGCTCTGACATAGACCGTGATCTCCTTGCCGATCGTGTTGAAAACCCCCTCTCGCAATAGAACGTCCGTGTAGTTATGGCGGATCTTGAACTGCAGTTCTTTGAAGGCACGGTAGGAGACTGGGATCAGGTAGAGCGTCATTAAATAGCATAAGAGCGTGAGGACTAGGGACACGAGTATAGCCGGGCGGGCCAGGCGAAGCGGACTAAGGCCCGTGGCTTCGAGCACCACGATTTCCCGGTCCCCTGCCATTCGGTTGTAGATGAAGACCACACCCGCAAAGCCGGCGATCGGGAGTACAATCGAAAGCCAGGTCGGTAGAAGGAGCATAGTGAGGTAGATGAATGTTAAAAGTGGCAAGCCACGGTTGACGATCATGTCGACGAATCTCAGAGACTGGCTGAGCCAGATCACGCAAGTCAAGGAGACCACAACGATGAGGATCGCAGCGGTCAACTGTTTTGCGATGTAGCCGTTTATGGTCGCCTGCAAGATCCGGGTTCCCGGCCGATACGTGGGTGCGATTGAGTGACTTGCGTCGCTACCGCATTCTAGCCACATCATAGTGTCTTCAGACCGTCACGCCAGGCGCAAGTGGTGCGTGTCTTGTTCTCTCGTGTTTCCGCGAGCCGATTGACAGGGCGACGAGCCGTCGTTACGCCTGACCCAAGTCATTTTTCCCGACTAGGAGAGCGTCGATGAGGATCGTTTTTGCGAAACCCGTATTCCCTAAGAAAGGTGCGTTGGTGCTTGGTGTGAAAGAGAATCGGGTGATGTTGTCGATGACAGTGGAGGCCGATTCGGAGTCCGGTGGATTATTAAAACAGGCGATGAGCGCGAGCCGTTTTACCGGCAAGGGTCATCAGACTCTGACTGTCTTCACATCGTTGGGTCGGATTGTTCTCTATGGGATCGGCACGGGTAAGAGCATCGATACATTATGGTGTGAGAAGGCTGGCAGCAATATTCAAGCGGCGCTCGCAGGGTCTGGCGAAACCGAGGTTTCGGTGGTGTTCGAGGGACATGAAGGCTCTCCGGAAGGGATCGAGGCGCGTGCAGCTCATCTCGGGTATGGTGCTTTGCTAAACTCCTATCGCTTCGATAAATACCGCACCAAGGAAAAAAAGGACGACAAGCCCACCCTTTCCAAGATCACGGTAATGGTCGACGGCCATGTCAAGGCTCGGAATCACTTCGCCGACTTGCGCGCGATCGCTCAGGGAGTGTTCCTAACTCGCGATTTAGTGTCTGAGCCACCTAATGTTCTTTATCCGGTAAGTTACTCGGATCGGTTGAAAGAATTGAAGCGGGATGGTCTTAAGGTGCAGGTGCTGGGGGAAAGAGAGATGACCAAGCTCGGCATGGGAGCGTTGCTTGGCGTTGGTCAGGGCTCGGCGCGTGAGAGTAAGATCGTCGTCATGCAATGGAATGGCAGCAAACGAGGTGAGCCGCCGGTTGCTTTTGTCGGAAAGGGCGTGTGCTTTGACACCGGAGGCATATCGCTTAAGCCCGCTGGCGGCATGGAAGATATGAAGTGGGATATGGGTGGTTCAGCCGTCGTTTCCGGCTTGATGAAGGTGCTTGCCGGCCGAAAGGCGAAGGTGAATGCGGTTGGTGTGGTCGGCCTAGTCGAAAATATGCCCGACGGCAATGCTCAGCGCCCGGGCGATGTGGTGACTTCGATGAGTGGGCAGACCATCGAAATCATTAATACCGATGCGGAGGGTCGACTCGTGTTGGCCGACGCCCTCTGGTACACCCTGAAGCGCTTCAAGCCAAAGTTCATGATTGATCTAGCCACGTTGACAGGTGCGATGATGGTTTCGTTAGGGCAGGTCAATTGTGGCTATTTCGCAAATGACGACGAGCTATCGGACCGCATGGCCGAGGCTGGTGAGGCTGTTGGCGAAGGTATCTGGCGAATGCCACTTGGTGACGAGTACAACAAGATGATGGACTCCGACATCGCCGATATGAAGAACGCTGGACCGCGTTACGGGGGCAGCATCACTGCAGCTTGCTTCCTGGAACGCTTCGTCGACAATTGCCCATGGTCCCACATGGATATCGCTGGCATGGCTTGGTCGTCGATGGATAAGCCAACCGTGCCCAAGGGTGGTACTGGCTGGGGAGTTCGTTTGTTAAACCACCTGGTCAAGGCCCATTACGAGGGCTGAGTGATTGAGCTAGCAGAACGTGACGGATATCAGCTTTTACCATCTTACGGTTCGCCCGCTTGAATGGGCTTTGCCGAAGCTTCTTGAACGCACGCTGGACGGTGGCAATCGCGCGTTAATCATGGTCTCTAGCACGGAACGGATGAATTCGTTGAACGCCCTCCTTTGGACATATGAACCGAATTCCTGGCTGCCGCATGGGGTTGAAAAGGATGGCAACGCAGTGGAACACCCGATTTGGCTCACTACCCGAGACGAAAACCCGAACGGAGCCAACTTCCTGTTTCTGACAGATGGTGCGGCTTCAGCTAAAGTTGCCGAATTCGCCCGTGTTTTTGAATTATTGGACGGCCGCGACGAGGGTGCTGTGCGCGCCGCCCGCGGCCACTGGAAGACATATATGGAGGCAGGATACGACCTTTCTTACTGGCAGCAGGACGACCGAGGGCGTTGGGTAAAGGCGAAATAGGATTAGCCTGCCTCTATTATATTTCGCAATTTATCATATCCTTGGGAGTTCCCTGACGAATTTGTTGCTCTCTCGGGCGACGACATAATCCTGGAGGTGTGGGAAGTGAGGACTGTGACATTGCCTGACGGCGAAACGGTTCCGGCAATGGGCCTTGGAACTTGGCACATGGGAGAGAGGCTAGGCGATCATGACCGCGAGGCGCGGGCTCTTTCCCGGGGCCTCGATCTAGGAATGACGGTGATT
This sequence comes from Rhodospirillaceae bacterium, assembly GCA_002722775.1. Taxonomy (GTDB): domain Bacteria; phylum Pseudomonadota; class Alphaproteobacteria; order Thalassobaculales; family Thalassobaculaceae. Next base: position 14,107 of record PBMU01000059.1, on the reverse strand, counting down.
GACACGGCTGAGATGTACGGTCGGGGTGGCGCGGAGCGCGTGGTTTCTAAGGCGATCGAGGGTCGACGGGATGAAGTTTTCATCATCTCGAAGGTACTGCCGCACAATGCCAGTCGACATGGCACGATCGAGGCCTGTGAGAAGAGTCTTAAGCGCATGGGTATCGAGACTATCGATCTTTATCTGTTGCATTGGCAGGGTCGGTATTCATTGACCGATACTGTCGCCGCGTTTCAGGAACTAAAGCGGACCGGGAAGATCAGGCATTGGGGGGTGAGCAATTTCGATACCGATGAAATGGAGGCGCTAAGCGGAAGCCCGGACGGTAACAAATGCCAGACAAATCAAGTTCTCTATAATCTCTCCCGGCGAGGTGTGGAATGGGATTTGTTACCGTGGTGCGCTTCGCACATGATGCCTGTCATGGCCTATTCCCCTCTGGAACAAGGCCGATTGGCTAGCGAGGAAGCCCTGAAGACAATCGCCAGTGCGAAGGGGGTGACGGCATTGCAGCTGGCGCTCGCGTGGTGTCTCCAGCGTGATGGCGTAATGGTCATCCCCAAGGCGAGCCACCTGGAACACGTGGAGCAGAATCGCGTGGCCGGGGACATAGAACTCGAGGTGGAAGAAATCAGGGCACTGGATTGCGCGTTTCCTCCGCCTACCGGAAAAAGATCCCTGGAAATTTTGTGAATTTTTGTCCTTCCACGAAGCCGTTCCTGGCGAGAAAGCGAGATGACCGAGATCGATACTACGTTTCATAAACTCCCTGCGGCGTTGCTTCTCGCGACGTTGGTCTTGCTTTCCTCGGCTGCCGCCGCGCAGACTGAAATCGTTGGGCACGCCAAGGCAGTCAGTGGAGATACGGTTAGGATCAAAAGCATCGAGAATGGCAAGGTCTCTACGATCAGGCTTTTCGGCGTTGACGCTATAGAACTCAATCAACATTGCGAAACCAAGCTTGGAGTTCCTAAGAATTGCGGCAGGTTTTCACGCGATGCGCTTGGTGCGATGCTGCGTCGCAAACTCGTTACTTGTGTCGATTTCGATCGTGGGCCGGACGGCGAAAAAACCGCGACTTGTTATGCTGGTGACGTAATACTGAATGCAGCGATCGTTCGTGCTGGATGGGCGCTGGCGTTTTCCTTTGATACAAATGATTACCAAGGGCTTGAGAACCTGGCAAAGAAAGAGGGCAGGGGGAACTGGCCGTACAGATTCCAAAAACCCTGGAACTGGCGAGCTGATCGAGCGGATGAGCAGAAAGGGAATTGATCCTTTCCGGCAATTATAATGATCACCCTATGTGTTTTTTGCCCGGACACCTTTCCCTAAGGGTGTCCGGCTGTTCGCGCCTTATCTTGTGGCGTTAGGGCGCGCCGTCTAGGATTTCTTCTATCTCTGATTGGCTAAGGCCGGCTTCTCGGGCCGTTCCGATAATGTCTGACCAGGCCTCTGGAGCTAGCGGTAGACCGGTTCGGGTCCGCTCAGCCATCACCTGGCGTTCCTTCTCACCCGGAACTAGGACTGCGCCACCTGGTTCCGTTGGCTTCGCACTTTTCACGAAGGCGACGTAAGAACGCACCTCGGAAACAAAAGAATCATCTGAATGCCCGAATGCTGCAGGCGAAAGATAGACCGAGAACATTCCGTTACAGAATCGGCGTTTTGGTTCGTCCATTGCCCCGGCGCATCCGGATCCTGTCAGGGCACCGGCCATCATCTCCATTAGGAAGTTCAGCCCTGATCCTTTGTGGTTGCCGAAGGCCCGGAGCGCGCCCGGTCCCTTGCTTGGGTCAGGAAATTCCCCTTGGCGCATCTCGCCGTAGAGCGGCCTTGGGTCGCCTGTGACCTCGCCCGCGCCTGAGATCATTGCATCGTCGGGAAGCGGCTTGCCACCTTTCATCGCCACCAGAGCCTTGCCTTCGGCGACGACTGAGGTCTCCATGTCCAGGATAATCGGCTCTTCTCCGTCATCTAAAGGAATTCCGGCACAGAACGGCGAAGTACTCATACGCCGATCGATGCCCCCAAATGGAGCGACGATTAAGCTGCCGCGCACATTGACCATGTGGATCGAGACCAAGCCAGCCTCCGCAGCCCTTTCTGCCCAATCTCCGATCCGGCCCAGATGCCCGGAATTCTGCAATGCCGTGATTGCGATGCCGTGCTTCGTGGCTTTGTCGATGCCGATGTCCACCGTTTGTTCGCCAACCGTCTGGCCAAAACCATACTTGCCGTCAACGACCGCCAACACCTCGTTTTCCATCTTAACATTGACAGTGACGTCAGCTATCTGGACGCCTTCTTGCAACCATTGGGCATACCGAGGTACCCGGATCACGCCATGGCTGTCATGGCCTCTGAGATTGGCGCCGGATAGTCTGTTTCCGATGCGTGAGCTCTCAGTTTCAGAACTACCAAATCCGGTGAAGGTTCGTTTCACAAGGGTTTGCAGTGGCTCGACCTGGACGTAGACCGAGCCACCTTTGCGAAGGATCGCACTCATGGCTCCAGTATCTCCCAAATGTCGCTATCGTTAAGAACGGACTTCAGCTACCTGGCCCGAGACGATCTGGGTCAAGAGGCGTACGTCATTCGATAGTGAGGCGAAATTGAAGCCTGTTTCGTACATCTGTTTGATATAAGACGGAGCCATGCAGTGCAGGCCGGCCTTGATACCGGCGTCCTTCGCGCATTTCAGTACATGTTGAATCGCGTCGCAGACTACGCCGGGTTTTCGGTCCAGGCCCGGATCCTCACCATAGGTGATCGCGAGGTCGCTGGGACCAACATAGATGCCGGTTAGGCCAGGTGTCGAACAGATCTCGTCCGCCCTCTCCACAGCGCGCTGGGTCTCGATCATCGCGAGTGACAGAACTTGCTTGTTGGCCTGGTTGTGATAATCGGGATATATCACGCCTGCTCGAACAGGGCCTGAGCTTCGATAGCCGTCCGGGTCATAGAGTGTGGCGCCCACAAAGCGTTCCGCCTCCTCGCGACTGTTGATCATCGGGCAGATGATGCCTAGTGCGCCGGCGTCTAACAACTTCATGATGATTCCTGCCTCGAGCCAAGGCACACGGCACATCATCGTAGCGTCGCTAGCGCTCATCGCTTGCATCATCTGTACGGCACCTGCGTAATCGTTCAGGCCGTGCTGTAGGTCGATGGTAATTGAGTCAAAATCCTGCTTTGACATGATTTCAGCAGAAAATGTGCTGGGAATGCCAAGCCAGCCATTTAGAGCCGGCTTTCCGGCAGCCCAGGTCTCGCGAAGACGGTTCTTCATGGATCCTCTCCAGGGATTTCGGTTGTTATAACGGCGGTCAGGAATTCAAAACATCGGCGTTCACAACACAATCCGGGTCGGCCCGCCTATCGAACACGCGCAGCACATTGTCGACCGTTTGGGTTGCCATGCGCTCCATTGATTCGGCGGTTACGCCGGCGATATGCGGTGCCAGGATTAACTTGTCTTGGCCCAGCGTGAATAGCGGGTGGTCCTGAGCAGAAGGCTCGTCCTCAAGCACGTCGAGGCCCGCAGCGGCGGATCTCCCGCGACGTTAGCGCTCTATACAATGCTGCCTCGTCAATAATGCCGCCACGCGCGCAATTGACAATGATCGAGGATGTTTTCATCGCCTTGAACTGGGACTCGGCGAACATGTGTGTGGTCTCCGCCGTTTTCATGCAGTGGATTGCCACCACGTCCATGTCTCCCAACACGGCATTGTAGTCGGAGACTGGTTCAGCGCCTCCAGCGCGGATAACTTTGTCATCGACATAGGGGTCATACGCATAGACATCCATGTCAAAACCGTTGGATCGTTTCGCCACCCGGCTACCGATGCGTCCGAAACCGACGATGAGCAGATTCTTGTTCTCCAGGTCGAAGCCACGAACTGGAAAGCGGGCGGCCCAGTCGTCCCGTCGCGCTATTGGGTCGTAGAACGAAACCTCTTTGGCGAGTGTCAGCATGAAAGCCATCGCCTGCTCGGCGACTGAGACCATATTTGAGTGGGTGGCAATGCAAAGAGGGATGTTGCGCCGATTCATTTCGTCTAGATCAACGGCGTCATAGCCGACACCATGGCGTGAGACGACCATGAGTTCGGGTGCGGAATCCATAATCCGCTTGGTAATCCGAGCACCGCGGACTGTCATTGCATGTACATTCCTGGCTGCCGCGACTAGGTCGTCCTCATTAATAGAATCGCAAACAATAATCTCTACATCCTCGCGCGCCTCGAGCATCGCCATGCCTTTTTGGTGCAGTGGTTGGATAACCAGAACACGTTTCAGGTTGGTATTTGTGGACATGGATTCTCCTCAATGGATCTCGGCTGAATCGGCCATGGCTTTCTTAAGAATCTTGACGTTGAAGCCGGGCTTGCGCGCAACTTCTAGGATCACCGCTTCGCGGCGAGTAAGTAGATCGATCGCCTCAGGAAGCTCTTGCACGCAATGATGCGGCACCACGACTGCCCCGTGACGGTCGGCATGAATTATGTCATTAGGTTTGACAGCCATACCGAAGATGTTCACCTCACACTCGATGTCTACCAAGTGCACCCATGCATGGCTCGGAGCAATTTTCCCGCCCAGGAGTTGGAATCCAGGTGCGCAGGCATCGATGTCGCGGAATGAACCGTTGGTAATGACACCAAGGCATCCGAGACCCTGGTGGATCGCTGTGTTCACCTCGCCCCAGAAGGCACCGAACCCGGGTGTCGGATCCAGGTCTTGGATTACGCTGATTGAAGGTGTGGGATCGGCGGCGATGGTCTCGTAGTATTGTGCCCGCATTTCGCGGATCTCTTCCTGCGTGCCCTCGGGCGGAGTCATGGCGCGTATCATCGCGGTACGCGCGTAACCCACGATCGGGGGCAGAGTAACGTCGAAACATTGCATGTGTTCGACCGTAAAGCTCTTTACCCGATAGTCGGCACTCAGATGTTCCAACCCGTTGCAGATGGTTGGTGAGTCCCATTCCGCGAGTTTCTGAATATCGGCCGCAGTCAATTGCGCGGTAGCCATGGGAATGCCTCTCTGTAGGTTAGCATGTTCGAGTGTTCCTTGCAGGATGTGCCGACTTTAGCAAGGGGGCGCGAATTTGGGATAGAAAAGTCTCCCACCCTCACTGGTCAAATCACGGCTACGATGCTTGGATGGTTCGGGCGGAGAATCTGACGGGAGAAGCGAATGGAAAGGAGGTTGGACATCGTCTGTATGGGCGAGCCGATGCTGGAATTCACCCGGGTTATGGATGACGAGGGGCGGTCGGTTTTTATGCAAGGATTTGGCGGGGATACTTCCAACTGCGCGATTGCCGCCGCCAGACAAGGAGCGAAAGTTGGGTACGTCACGGCGCTTGGCACCGATCGTTTCGGCGATCTTTATATGGATTTATGGAAAGACGAGGGCATCGATGTTTCCGCCGTCGCGCGTGACCCGGACGCGCCAACGGGGATCTACTTCATCGAACCGATGGCAGAAGGTCGCGACTTTACCTACTATCGCAAGGGTTCGGCGGCGAGCCGGATGAGCCCGGATAGCCTTCACAGCGAGCCACTTAGCCGGACCCGGATCCTGTTGATATCGGCAATTAGTCAGGCGATCAGCGAAAGCGCTTGCAAAGCCGTCTCCCGTGCGATCGAGATCGCACGGAACGCAGGTGCGCTAATCGCCTACGATACAAACCTCCGCCTAAATCTTTGGGATCTTGAGGTGGCGCGTCGGGTTATTCACGAGACAGCCCGTATCGCGGATATCGTTATGCCCAGTATCGACGAAGCGCGGGTCTTGACCGGGCTCGATGAAGTGGATCGAATAGTGGACTTTTATTGTGGGTTCGAGCCTAGGATTTTGGCTCTGAAATGTGGCGCTGACGGCGCCGTGCTTGCCGCCGATGGGCAGGTCGAGGCCATCCCCCCTATTGCGGTCCAGGTCGTCGACACCAGCGGTGCGGGTGACACTTTTTGTGGCGCTTTTCTGGCTCGTTTAGCGACCGGTGATGACCCGTTCGATGCGGGGCGCCATGCTGTCACCGCTGCTGGCTTGTCGACTACTGGCTATGGGGCAGTCAATCCCATTCCGCGCGCGTCTGACGTTAATGCGGCAATGATTCAATTCGACTCACGAGAGGGCTAAGCAATGCGGATCCATCACCTCTATGCAGACGAGTCTGGCGAGTCGCATTTTCGCGACATCGAGGTAGAGTGGACCGAGGAACGGCTAACCAGCAAACTATCTGGGCGGTTCCCGGCGACGGGGATCATATTTCGCCAATCGCCAGGAACCTATGAGCTGGATTGGCACACCGCACCACGCCGTCAATACATCATCAATCTAGATGCCGGTGTGGAGATCACGGCAAGCGACGGCGAGGTGAGGCAAATCGGACCTGGTGAGATCATCCTAGTAGAGGACGTAACGGGTAAGGGTCACCTATCAAAGGCGCTCGATGGCAAAACACGTCATTCGATCTTTATACCGATCGACGACTATTAATGTTTCGTCCTTTTGCGTCATGGAACTTACGGTCGGGTCATTAGAATGTTCAGGTTTTGAGGGGTGGCTTATAAGCAAAATTGGGGAAACAGAATAGATTTCCGATAAGAGTATTTAAAAGATCACGGGGTTTGTTCTGACGGGGCCGTATAAAACTGGTGTGATCGCACGATTTCTTTAAGGAGGGACCGAAGTTGACAAGGGAAGCCCGGGCTAAACGCGTGTTGTTGATTGTCTTCGATTACATGGGCTACGGCGACATAGAGCCCTTCGGATCATCGGAAATTAAGACGCCTAATATCCGACGGTTGGCTGAAGACGGTCGCCGATACACCGATTTTTACGCCGCTGCGCCAATTTGCGTACCAAGCCGGGCCGCGATGTTGACTGGGCGTTATCCCCGCCGACTTGGTCTTGAGGCTAACATCTATCATGGCGAACCGGGGCTTCCGACGTCCGAAAAGACGTTAGCCCGATATTTCCGGGACGCTGGATACCGGACAGCGCTATTTGGAAAATGGCACCTGGGCTATGATGCCGCTGATGGGCCAAACGCCCATGGATTCGAAGAGTTTTTGGGCTTTCACGAGTGGAATATTGACTACTATTCCCATCGTACCCGGACGGGCGATCCCGCGCTCTACAGGGGGACTAAGCTGGTCGATATAGAGGGATATACGACCGATATATTTACTGATGCGGCGGTGGAATTTGTGACTCGCGCGGGTGAGGAGCCGTATTTTCTCTACGTCAGCTATAATGCTGCCTTGCCGCCTTATAGCCCGCCTAAGTGTCAGGTCGACAAAGCGGCACGAGATGCATGGGTCGACGGAAGCCGAGCGGACTACGTGAAGGTAGTTGAACATCTCGATTACTCTGTTGGGCGGCTTCTGGCGGCGCTCGCGGACGTCGGCCATGTGGATGATAGTGTCATCCTACTCACGTACGATCACGGGGGGGCCGAAATGGCGACCAAAGGGGGATTTTTTCATGGGTTCGGTACACTCTGGGAGGGCGGCATACGGGTGCCGATGATTCTCCATTGGCCACGTGGCGTGTCTCCCGGGGAAGTGGTGCAAGAGCCGGCGATCTTGATGGACGTCACGCCGACCCTGCTCTCGACAGCAGGACTTTTTCCGGAGCAGCCGATCGACGGGGTCGATCTTCTAGCTGGCGCCCGGAACGGTTCACGAACGCTATATTGGCGGATTGATTTGCCTACCATTCGCGAGGATTGGCGTGCCCGGGCGCAACGCGCGTTGCGCCGAGGGAAGTGGAAGTACCTGTGGGACGGTGGCTTCGAATTCCTCTATGATGTGATAGCCGATCCGGGCGAACGCGATAACCTGTTATTCTGTGAGCCGGAGCTGGTGGACGAATTTAGAGGGTTATCTGAAGGCGCTTGGTAGCGGGTGAAATAGGCATGCATGCCTGACCCAATGCGAAAGGAGAAGCGGGTCAGACTCCGTGGTCGCACCTAGAGGCCTGAATCAGACAGAACAAGGCCATTAGAGCGACAACGGCGCTAACCGCGAATGTCGTCGTGTAGACACCGGTCAGTTCGAACATGGCGACGAAAATCATTGGTCCCAAGAACACGCCAGAAAACGTGATGAACATGCTCGCTCCCGTCGCAGCACCGACCTTGTTCGTTGGGGCGAGACGTGCAATTTCACTTGCGTAAACGCCATTCCAGCCCATGCCAACACTCCCGAAGATGAAACAGAGCATATAGACCAAAAGCCTTGGCCAGTCCGGTGTCAGTGATATCGTTAGAATCGCGCAGCCAGCCGCGATTATGGTGATCACTGATGAAATTGTGAGGCCGCTTCCTACACGGTCGGCCAGCCACCCCCAACCAACGCGTCCAACAATGCTCGAGACCTGCACAGCCGAGAACCCAATGCCGGCGGCCACCAGGTTGTATCCAAGGTCTTCCACAAGCATGGTAACCGTATAGGTTGTCAGCGTAGTCTGCACCGCTCCCATGCAAAGACCGGAGAGCGCGACCCAGCGCAACGAAGCTATACGCCAGACTAGGGCTAGATCGCCAAGCGGATTGCGCAGAATTGGCGATGTGGTATTCCGATCAGCATCCCAGGACCCGCGAAAGGGCTGCATTGCCAGCGCCAAAGCCAGCGCGATCACCACGGTGACGGTCATGCTTTCTTGCCATCCAAAAACCAGTGCCGTCGCGGGTGCGGTAAGGCCGGCTGCCATGCCCCCGATGGGAACACCGGTAAAGCGGATCGAAAACACGAGATTGCGATTAGCGGGTGTGACGATCTTGGATAACAGGTGAGACGCTGGGGGAGTGATCATCCCATAGGCGCCGCCGAGTGCCGCGGAGCCGAGCACTATACCCCAGATGGTTCCCGTCATGAACAAGAGGTGGGCGATAGCAAGCCCAAAGAGGGCTAATTGCGATGTGCGCCAAGCACCGAAGCGGTTGACCATGCCACCGGCGATGAGGCTACTAAGCATGGCGACGACGTACTGGATCAAAACTGCATATGCGATCAGGGACGGGTCGAGACTCACACCGGCAGCGACTGCTGGTGCGATCGCAGGTAGCCAAAAGCCAGCGAGCGCACCCGTCCCCTGAACAAGAATTAGGAATCCAACTATCAGTACTGTAGTTTGCAACCCCTGCGCGGCGAATTTTTGCTGTTGCGCATTCATTTAAGTCCCGACCTTGTGCGGTAAACGGCATGCTGCAGTACGGCCGTTCTATCCGGCAATTAAACCAATTTAAGATGCCTGTTTAGCGGGGCTGCATCGCGTTAGTGGCGCCCAACACGGCCTGCCGGAACCGATTTTTGAGATACACGCCGTCGCGCGGAGGCAGGACCGGCCTGGGTTTCGAAGACTGGACCTTTACGACCGCTACAAGGGGGAGTGGGCCGGTGGCAAGAGCGTCGGCCAGGCGTTCCACGTCCGCCTCGCTAGTCACCATCATCGTTGTTGGGATGCCCGCCCCCAACGCCATCGCGGCTAGATCGGTGCCTTGGCGGGTGGCGGTAGGCTGCATGCCGGTCTCGCCATAATGCTCGTTGTCGAGCACGATCACCGCTAGGTTCGATGGCCGCTGTAGCGCAACAGTAGCAAAAGAGCCCACACCCATAAGGGCCTCTCCATCTCCGGTGATTACCCAGACCTTACGCTTGGATTGAGCGAGTGCGCACCCTAAACCCATCGAGACAGCACATCCCATGCCACCCCAGAGGTAGAAATTCTCAGGCCTATGGTCTGAGGACGCGAGGTCCCAAACCGGCGAGCCAAGTCCAGCAATCACTAGCGCGTCGCCGCGATCCTGCAAGAGACGGTCGATCACATTGCCACGAACTAGATCAGGCCCCGACATGGTTTACCTCCTCGGCGACATCAGCGATGAAGGATTTAGCACCGATCAAGCGCTGGCCAATCAGGACTGCGACCGCAGCATTGGACACGAAAGCCATTTTTAATCCGTTCTCGATTGCCTCGGCTGCATCGCGCTCGGTCTCGACTTCGAACACATGCACGCCCAGGCTTTTTAGAACTGGCACAACGGCGGTGCCCATGGGGATCTGCCAGGGATTCGACTCGCCATATTGACCTCGCATCGTCACGATCATGAACAGCGGGAACTGGCAGGACGAGACGATGGAGGCAATAGCGTTCACGGTGTTTCCAACACCGCTCGATTGCATGAGCAGGGCCGCCTTGTCTCCGCCTAGCCAAGCGCCGGCCGCAAGCCCTATACCTTCCTCCTCGGTCGTCATTACTACGGTACGAATGTCGTTGTCCGCCTCGCAGGTATTGATCAGGTCGGTGAGGCCGGCGTCAGGCACGTATCCGACCGTCTTAACGCCGTGCTCTTTGAATAGCCGGTGCGTCTCGACGGTCCACAAATCGGTCATCTGGGACTCCGAAAAACTGAACCGGCCGCTAGTAACACATTGGAATGAATGGGGATAGGTCGACCGCCATCCGAAATGTGGAATATGATTAACGCGAGATCTCTTCCAATTTAGCGGCTCGGGGGCCGCCACGACGAGGAAGAGGTGTGCGTCCAGGTTCTGTAAATGTCAACATAGCAGCGATGTCTAGACCAGCTCAGGCAGGATCGTATGCACCCTATTCCGATGTCGCCGAATTCGAGGACGGAGTTCCAGGTTCGCATTTTGACTCTCGCTTACGCTGTCGTATAGGCGCCGCCAGTATCAACTGACCCATCCGCCTTCATAGACCAAATATCGACGATCGCACCGGCTATTCCTGCGCTCATCATCGTGCGCGCCAGTGTTTCATGTCGCGAAAACCCAATTTCAAAATGAAAGATCGACCCTGAAAGTCCTTTAGCCTTTGTTCAGATTTGCAATGTAGCCACTCGTTTTCCGCCATTCACACTTCCACCTACGACCGTGCCCGGTGTAAAACTCACATAGTATTGTCATCGATCCTGGAGATTCATAAATGGCTGTAGAAGTCGGATCGAAGCGTTTCCCGACCGCGACCCATTGGGGGACCTATCATGCAGAGGTCGAAGACGGGCACTTGGTTGCGATGCGGGACTATGAGAAAGACCCATCGCCCGCGATAATTGGGCCAGGAATCGTGGATGCGGTTTACGACCACGTCCGTGTGCGCCGACCGATGGTCCGAAGGAGTTTTTTGGAAAAAGGCATTGCAGCCGATACTGCGGAACGCGGCGCAGAACCATTCGTTGCAGTACCTTGGGACATGGCGCTTGATTTGGCAGCGGCTCAAATCGGACGGGTACGAAACGAACACGGCAACGGCTCCATCTTTGCGGGATCCTACGGTTGGGGCTCTTCGGGACGATTCCATCATGCACAAAGCCAAGTGCATCGTTTCATGAATGCTGCCGGTGGTTATGTTCGTCACCAGAACAGCTACAGCCATGCCGCATTCGAGGTAATGATCAAACATGTGTGCGCCGAGATGCGGACGGTTATGCTGGACATGGCGACGCAGTGGCCCGCCATCGCTTCGGATTGCGAGCTCCTGGTCGCCTTCGGTGGGATTCCACAAAAGAACGGACAGGTGACTTCCGGTGGTGTTGGGCGGCATACGCTTAACGAAGGCCTGCAGGCTTGCTATGACGCAGGTGTAGAGTTCGTCAACATTAGCCCGTTGCGTAATGACATAATGGCTACGTTCGACCCCGAATGGATCCCGATCCGGCCGAACACTGATGCGGCCCTTATGCTCGCACTTGCCCACACGTTGGTTGTCGATAACCTTTACGATGAGGAATTTATCGCACGCTATACAGTCGGTTTCGATCGGTTCCGGCCCTACCTCCTGGGTGAGTCCGATGGCCAGACGAAGGATGTGGATTGGGCGGAGGTAATTACTGGAATTCCGGCGGAAACCGTTCGGGACCTGGCACATCGCATGGCGGATAACCGGACCATGATCGCGACCGCGTGGGGCATTCAACGCGGAGATCATGGGGAGCAACCGGTCTGGTTGACCATGGTTCTCGCGGCGTTGATAGGGCAAATAGGTTTGCCGGGAGGCGGTTTCGGCATTGGTTACGGGTCTGAGAACGGGATTGGCAATCCGGTGAAGGTGTTTAGTTGGCCGGCGTTGCCTCAGGGTAAGAACCCGGTCGACGACTTCATCCCCGTCGCCCGCATTTCAGACTTGTTGCTCAATCCTGGCGGCATCTACGATTACGATGGCGAACGACGTACCTATGCGGATATCCGCTTGGTATACTGGGCGGGCGGCAACCCGTTCCACCACCACCAGGACATTAACCGCCTGGTCGAAGCCCTCCGCCGTCCAGAATGTGTGATCGTAAACGAGATCCATTGGACCGCGATGGCGCGGTATGCCGATATCGTTTTTCCAGCGACAACGGCGCTTGAGCGCAACGATCTGATGATGTGCCATTGGGAGCCGACCATTACGCCGATGCACAAGGCGATTGAACCCGTCGGCGAGAGCCGCAACGACTATGAAATTTTCTCGGGATTGGCGGCGCGCCTCGGTTGCCTGGACGTCTATACGGAAGGCCGCGACGAGGAAGAGTGGCTGCGTCATCTCTGGGATCAGGCGCGACAGCGGGCCGGAGGTGCCGGGTTCGAGCTCCCGGATTTCGAAACCTTCTGGCGCGAGGGGCCACGCGAAGTCCTGGCACCCGAAAAACCAATGGTCCTTTTGGAGGATTTCCGAAATGACCCCGAGGCAAATACACTTACAACGCCGTCGGGCCGCCTAGAGATTTTTTCCAAAACGATCGACGCTTTCAATTATGAGGATTGTCCCGGCCACCCAGTTTGGATGGAGCCTTATGAGTGGCTCGGCGGAATCAAAGCGGAAACCTATCCCTTGCATATGATCTCGAACCAGCCAAGTACACGGCTACATAGCCAGCTCGATAGCGGATCGGTCAGCCGGGGAAGCAAGATCCAAGGCCGCGAGCCTATGACGATGCACCCAGACGACGCGAAGGAGCGGGGTATCTCGTCCGGCGAGGTGGTGCGCGTCTACAACGACCGGGGGGCCTGCCTCGCTGGCGTGATAGTCACGGCTTCTGTCATGCCCGGTGTGATCCAGCTTGCGACCGGTGCTTGGTACGATCCAGATCAGCCGGGACGGATCGGGGCTACGTGCAAGCATGGGAATCCAAACGTGCTGACCCACGACAAAGGGACTTCAAGTCTGGCTCAGGGGCCGACGGCCCATTCGACCCTGGTGGAGGTGGAACGTTTCGAGGGCTTATTACCAGAAGTAACTGCCCATAGCCCGCCAGTCATCATCGAACAGGAGATTTAGGCGATGAGCGAGATCGACTTCAGTGGTAAAGGCGTGTTGATCACCGGCGGTGCGAGCGGCATTGGCCGCGCCAGTGCGGATGTGTTCGCCGCGCGCGGGGCTGCCGTTGCCGTTTCGGATATCGACAAGGACAAGACCAGGGCCGTCGCCCGGGAACTCGGCAACCAGCACGTGGCCGCTCCCGGTGACGTTGCCGACGAAACGTCGGTCGTCGAACTGGTTGCCACCGCCAAGGCAGGGCTTGGTACGATCGACGTGCTTATTAACTGCGCGGGCGTATCTGACAGCTTCGCGCCGACTCTGGATCAGACGGTTGGGCATTGGCAACGGATTATCGACATCAACCTGACCGGCACCTATCTCACCTGCCGCGCGGTCGCGCCGGACATGCTGGACCGAAGAGAGGGCTCGATCGTCAATATCAGCTCAATCGCGGGCCTGTTTGGTCTGCCCTACCGGAACGCCTACGTAGCTTCCAAGCATGGAGTGGCGGGCGTTACCAAGAACCTTGCTGCAGAGTGGGGGCAGCGCGGCGTGCGGGTCAACGCGGTCGCGCCCGGCTACATTAAGACACCGATGGTCCAGAACCTGATCGACGCTGGCCGGGTCGACGAGACACGAATCCGACGACGCACGCCCATGGGGCGTCTTGGCACGCCAGAGGATGTAGCGAACCTGATGATGTATCTCTCGTCCCCGCTGGCGGCCTATGTGAACGGTGTCGTGATCCCTGTGGATGGCGGTTGGTCCTCATATGGCGCGGCCGGGGATGCCGCTGAGGTTGACTGAATTGGGTGGTAAG